>CAJQQW010000292.1 GCA_905480565.1 uncultured Halioglobus sp.
CACCGCCTTTTTTTTGTTTGGGATTCGCATTCAGAGGATTTTCTCACGGGACCCCAATGTGCCGGGCTTGAAAGAACCCTGTGCGTATCGTGGATCCGTGTGCTTATACCTCGGTAATTTCGCTAGCACCTGGGAATCGCGATAGTCTTTGAGCAGGGGGAGCTGTTCTATTGGCAATACAAAGGCGCTAACCGACTGCATCGGACATCGGTCCATAAGCGAGGCAAAAAAAAGCCGGCTGAAGTGCCGGCTTATTTGAACAAGGTTCTGCTTATCCCGCCTTCTTGCGTTCCTCGACTTCGGCGACGACATCGTCGGCAACCTGTTGCGGGCAAGGTAGATAGTGCGAAAATTCCATAGAGAACTGGCCGCGGCCAGATGTCATGGTACGCAGGTGGCCTATATAGCCGAACATTTCTGACAGTGGCACGTCGGCCTTGATGCGCACGCCGGTAGCGCCTGCATCCTGATCCTTGATCATGCCGCGGCGACGGTTCAGGTCACCGATGACGTCACCCACGTGATCGTCCGGAGTGAACACGTCTACCTTCATTATGGGCTCTATCAGCTGGGGCCCCGCCTTGCTCATAGACTGGCGGTAGGCCCCCCTGGCGGCTAGTTCGAAGGCTACTGCCGAGGAGTCGACCGCGTGGAAGGCGCCGTCGTACAGCTCGATTTCAACGTCCAGTACGGGGAAGCCTGCGACCGGCCCTTCCTGCATCATGGAGCCGAAGCCCTTCTCGATTGCCGGGAAGAATTCCTTCGGTACGTTCCCGCCGACCACTGTTGATGCAAATACATAGCCGGAGCCGGACTCACCGGGCTTAATGCGATAGTCGATCTTGCCGAACTGACCAGAACCACCCGTTTGCTTCTTGTGGGTATAGCTGTCCTCGATGGCCTCGGTGATAGTCTCGCGATAAGCCACCTGTGGCTTGCCCACATCGAGCTCTACACCATAGGTTCGCTTGAGAATATCCACTTTTACATCGAGGTGGAGCTCACCCATGCCCTTTAGAATAGTCTCACCGGAATCTTCGTCCGTCTCAACCCGAAACGAGGGGTCTTCTGCGACCATCTTGCCTATCGCGATGCCCATCTTCTCGGCGCCGGCCTTATCCCTCGGAGCGACGGCGATCGAGATTACCGGCTCAGGGAATACCATGGCTTCCAGTGTGCAGGGATGCTTGGGGTCGCAGAGGGTATGACCCGTCTGGACGTTTTTCATGCCCACGATAGCGATAATGTCACCCGCCTGCGCGCTGTCCAGTTCATTGCGATCATTGGCATGCATTTCTACCATGCGGCCTATACGCTCGGTTTTACCGGTAAACGAGTTAAGAATCGTATCTCCCTTTTTCAGCAACCCGGAGTAGACGCGCACGAAGGTCAGCGCCCCGAATCGGTCATCCATGATCTTGAACGCCAGCATACGCAGTGGTTCATCGGGCGAAACGGTAGCTACCTCGCCAGTGGGCTCGCCGGCTTCGTCGGTCAGAGGCTGGGGATCTACCTCGGTAGGATCGGGCAGGTAGTCCACTACCGCGTCCAGAACGAGTTGCACGCCCTTGTCCTTGAATGCAGAGCCGCAGTAGGTAGGAAAAAAGTCCAGCTTTCGGGTGCCTTCTCGGACGCAGCGCTTAATATCCTCGATGCTGGGCTCATTGCCTTCCAGATATTGCTCCATGAGATCGTCGTCCTGCTCAACGGCAGTTTCAATAAGCTTTTCACGCCACTCCTCGACGGCCTCGAGCATATCCTCAGGAGGATCGATGATGTCGAATTTTTCTGGATTGCCCGGATCCGGCCAGATGTGGGCCTTCCGGGTTAACAGGTCTACGACCCCTGTGAAGTCATCCTCACGGCCAATAGGGAGCACCATAACCAGTGGATTAGCAGCGAGAACGTCCTCAACCTGTTCTACAACGCGATAGAAGTCTGCGCCGACGCGATCCAGTTTATTGACGAAAATAATGCGGGCTACTTCCGATTCATTGGCATACCGCCAGTTGGTCTCTGATTGGGGTTCAACGCCGCCAGAGCCACAGAACACGCCTACGCCGCCATCAAGGACCTTGAGGGAGCGGTATACCTCGACTGTGAAGTCAACGTGCCCCGGGGTGTCGATAATGTTCAAGCGGTGATCTTTCCAGAAGCAAGTGGTTGCGGCTGACTGAATGGTGATTCCTCGCTCCTGTTCCTGCTCCATAAAGTCAGTCGTGGCCTGCCCGTCATGTACCTCACCTGTTTTGTGGATTTTGCCGGTGAGCTTCAGGATGCGTTCGGTAGTGGTGGTTTTGCCCGCATCCACGTGGGCAAAAATGCCTATATTTCGGTACAGATTTAAGTCAGACATGGGAAATCTCTATCGTTCGGGTTTCAGGGGTGAAATTTTGGGCGCAAGAGTACAGGAAAAGGAGGTCTTTAGGGAGCCTAAATTACGTATTTCCTATACTAAAACTTGGTAATTAATCGACCGGGACGCCCTGAGCGAACCGAATTTCCGGGTTGACTCCGATTTCTAGCGTCTATATCATGCCGCCTCCTCATTTTCTGGAGGTCGTTTGGCGTGGAAACGTGCGCCAAGACGTGTTTCTGGTGGCGTGGACACTCTTGGGTGCCCACGATAAATCATTTATTTGGAGTTTTTGTTAGATGGCAACGATCAATCAATTGGTCCGTAAGCCCAGGAAACGGAAGGTAGAGAAAAGTGGTGTGCCTGCACTTCAGAGCTGTCCACAGCGACGTGGCGTGTGCACCCGTGTCTACACGACGACACCCAAAAAGCCGAACTCTGCGCTGCGTAAAGTCTGCCGTGTTCGATTGACCAATGGTTACGAGGTTTCCTCGTATATCGGTGGTGAGGGGCACAACCTGCAGGAGCACAGCGTGGTTTTGATTCGCGGTGGTCGTGTGAAGGACCTGCCTGGTGTGCGTTATCACACCGTTCGGGGCAGTCTGGACACCTCTGGTGTTTCTGACCGTCGCAACGGACGTTCCAAGTATGGAGCTAAACGACCCAAGTAAGTCGCTTGACCGCGCTTACATCAAACAGTGAGTAAGGCTGAACCCCTGCTTCCCCCGCCTTTGTGGCAGGTCGGTGTTCGGATAACCTGAAGAGAGAAGGAAAAATACCATGCCTAGAAGACGAGTAGTCGCCAAGAGAGAAGTGCTGCCGGATCCCAAGTACGGCAATGTCACACTGGCAAAGTTCATGAATCACGTTATGGTCAGTGGCAAGAAATCTGTAGCAGAAACCATTGTTTACGGTGCTCTCGATATCGTCCATGACAAGCTGAATAAAGACCCGCTGGAAGCGTTTGATGAAGCCCTGGAAAATATTGCCCCGATGGTCGAGGTGAAGGCTCGCCGCGTCGGTGGAGCCACGTACCAGGTACCCGTTGAGGTGCGCCCCGCCCGCCGGATAGCGCTGTCTATGCGTTGGTTAGTGGAGTACGCACGTAACCGCGGCGAAAAATCGATGCGTCAGCGCCTCGCTGGCGAAATTATCGATGCGTCTCAGGGCAAGGGTAATGCGGTTAAGAAGCGCGAAGATGTTCATCGTATGGCGGAAGCGAATAAGGCGTTCTCTCACTACCGCTTCTGATTGTCGCCCTTTAACCTTATCGGGGATTAGAACGTGGCGCGTAAAACACCCATCAGTCGATATCGTAATATTGGCATCTGTGCCCACGTTGATGCGGGCAAGACGACTACGACTGAACGCGTGCTCTTCTATACCGGTTTGTCCCACAAGATAGGCGAAGTGCATGATGGCGCTGCCACTATGGACTGGATGGAACAGGAGCAGGAGCGGGGGATAACTATTACCTCTGCCGCTACAACCTGTTTCTGGAAGGGTATGGATGCCCAGTTTGAAGATCACCGCATTAACATTATCGATACGCCAGGCCATGTGGACTTTACCATTGAGGTAGAGCGCTCCCTGCGGGTGCTCGATGGGGCAGTAGTCGTTCTTTGCGGCTCCTCCGGCGTACAACCCCAGACCGAAACGGTATGGCGGCAGGCAAATAAATACGAAGTTCCTCGCATGGTTTTCGTCAACAAGATGGATCGAGCGGGTGCTGACTTTCATATGGTCGTAGACCAATTGAGGGAGCGTCTCGGTGCCAATGCCGTACCTTTGCAAATGGCCATTGGAGCAGAAGAAGAATTCAAGGGTGTGGTCGACCTGGTCAAGAAAAAGGCTATTATCTGGAATGAAGGCGATCAGGGCATGTCTTTTGAGTACCGGGATGTGCCCGCAGAGATGGCTGCCCAGGTCGAGGAAATGCGCGAATTCATGGTAGAAGCGGCGGCCGAGGGCTCCGATGAACTCATGGAGAAGTATCTGGAAGACGGTGAGTTGAGCGAAGACGAGATCAAGCAAGGTATTCGTGCTCGCACTCTGGCCAATGAGATTATTCCGGTATTGGGTGGAAGCGCCTTTAAGAACAAGGGCGTACAGGCCATGCTGGATGCTGTCATAGAGTATATGCCGTCTCCGACTGAGGTTAAGGCTATAGAGGGTACGCTGCTCGACAAGGACGAGACTG
>CAJQQW010000293.1 GCA_905480565.1 uncultured Halioglobus sp.
GACAACTACGCGATTCGCGGGGCCAGCTGGACCCTGTCCAAGCTCTCGGAACTGCGACTCTCCTACCGGGATTATGGGCAATCGGGGCGGGATGACGTAGGATTTAGAATTGCGCGTTACGCGGAGTAAGGCATGCTGCAATCACACCGTTGGAATCTGCTGGCACTGGCTCTGCTAACGTTTGCCCTGCCCTGTGTAAGTCAGACAGAGACAGGCGAACCCGCCGTATCCCAGGACGATCCGAGTAAGGCTTCCGCCCCTGACACAGCGGCAGTGCGTGAAAATACTCAGACAGAGCGCGAATCCCCTTTTGACTATCGTGCCTCCGAGGAAATATCCGAGGATGTACCCGTTTCTTTTCCGGTTGATATATAGGATCTCTCAATGAAACAAAAAATGTCGTCGGAATTTATCTATCAGCTATTCGCATTACTGATTGCCGTCATTCTGGTGCACGCACTCTATGTGGGCCTGATAAGGCCCAGTGCAAAGGCGCACCTGGCACAGGAGGCGGCCATGCAAGCGGCCGGGGAACTGGACGTGACTACACGCAGCCTGGCCGTCGTCATTGGCGACTTTGAACAGGAGGCCTGTTTTATATTGCTCATCTGGGCACTGGCCATCATGGGTTACAAAGGCCGACGCGGTATGCATGAACGCGCCATGCTGGAGCGCCAGCTACTGGATATCCCGGAGGGCACCAGCGTTCTGCCCGAGGACGCACGGGAATACAGTCGCTCTCTGGAGGCGCTGCCGGAAGCAGAACAAGACTATCTGCTGCCACGCACACTGTTGTCCGCACTCCAGCGTTTTGCAACCACCAGCAGCATCCAGGCGGTGTCCGATACCATTAAGGAGCAATGCGAGATCGAATCCGACCGCCTGGATTCGGAAAACTCCATGGTCAGGTATATCGCCTGGGCCATTCCATCCATTGGTTTTATTGGCACCGTGCGCGGGATCGGCGACGCACTCGGACAGGCCTATAAAGCGGTTGAGGGTGATATCTCGGGGGTGACAGCGAGCCTTGGTGTCGCCTTTAACAGCACATTCGTGGCATTGGTGCTGAGTATCGTCATCATGTTTTGCCTGCACCAGTTGCAGCTTTCACAAGAGCGACTGGTACTGGACAGCCAACGCTACGCCGACCGACGTTTACTGCGCTTTCTGGTATCGCACTAATGCCTGCCGCCCTGCTTGACCTGTTGGATAGCACCTTGCAGCTGTGGCACGGAGACAGGTGTGTGCAGAGCCCGGGTTATGCCTTGCTGAACGGCCAGGACTATGTATTTGGTACGCCTGCCCGCGCCACGGCGCGCCTTAAGCCCAGAGACGTCAACACCCGTTACTGGTGGCGACTGAGCACTGAGGCGCTACAACCCGCGCTGGGACCCGCTCGCCATACCGGAGACCTGGTGCACGCGCATCTCATGCAACTGCACGCAGAAGCAGACAAACCCAGCGAAATTATGCTGGCTGTGCCTGCCAGCATGCAGCGGGACCAGCTCGCCTTATTACTGGGCATAGTGCAGCAGTGCCCCTTCGATGCAGTGGCACTGGTCAACCGAAGCGTGGCGCTGGCCAGCCTTTTTTCACCTTTGGAACGCCTGTTTCATCTTGAAATACAGCTGCATCAGGCCGTGATCAGCGAACTGACGGGGGGAGCGGACAGCGCCAGCCTCAAACGTTGCACGCCACTGCCCGACTGCGGCTTGTTGCAACTGCAGGAGCGCCTGGTAGAAATTATTGCGGCAGAGTTCATTCGTCAGACGCGGTTCGATCCGCGGCGCAAAGCGACTACCGAACAACAGCTGTACGATGCCTTGCCGCAGGTACTTCGTACACTCAACGCTCAACCTGAGGCTAATCTCGATATAGGCGGTTATCAGGCGCGGATCAGCGCGTTACAGCTACAAGACGCCGGCAAGCGTCTATTTGAGAGTATCAGGGAAAACACAGATAACGCCGATGCCCGTAGTCAGCTGATCGCCGACCCGCTGGCGGGATTGCTGCCGGGCCTCACCGAGGCTTTCACGACGTTACATGTCCTGTCTGGAGGCGACCTTCGCACCGCATTGCACAACCATCAGGAACAAATCATCCAACGGCAAGACGCCCTGAGCTTTGTCACCGACCTTCCCTTCCTCGGGCTGGAAAGCCCGGGTGTGCCGCCCCTTCCTGCTACTGTTGAAACTCGCACCACCGCAGCGCCCACCCCCGTTGAACCGACCCATTTACTGCAGGGCCACACCGCCATGCCACTGCATCACGACGGTGTGACGCTGCACAACGGCTGGGTTTTGTACCGCGATAAAACAGGCTGGCAACTGCGTGGTGACGGGCCGGCTCCGCACGTCAACGGCAGCCCTTATCTGCCCGGTCAGCCTCTCATACCGGGCGACAGGGTCTCCACCGATAAAAACGCTGTTTTCCAACTGATCGAGGTGACCACCTAGCGCCATGGCGAGGAAGAAACGTCAGTTCACGACCTTTAATCTGAGCTTTCTGGATATTATGTCCTGCGGCTTTGGTGCTGTTGTGCTCGTTTTTCTCATCATGAATCATGCTATCGATGAGGAGTCGGCAGACCTCAACCAGAACCTGCTATCTGAAATTGACCTGCTTGAAGAGGACGTAACCGACGGCGAAAAAAATCTTGTGCGATTGCGCAATACGCTTTCCGAGATAGATCTGCAAATGGCGGAGGCCCAGGGCCTGGCAACCCGAATTACCGAAGATAAAGAACGCAGTGAAGCCCTGATTGAAGAAAAAAAACGCGAGGGCTTTACCGACGACGAAGAGATAGAGCAACTCAAGGCCGAACTACTGGCATTGGAGTCCGAGGTTGAAGAATTTCGGCAGGCCGCCAATGACAATAGCGGAGTCAATGCGCGCACCTTTGTTGGGGACGGAAACCGTCAGTACCTGACGGGCCTCAAGCTGGGCGGGCAGCGTATTGTCATTCTGCTGGACGCGTCAGCCAGCATGCTGGCTGATAAGCTGGTCCAGATTATTCGTTTGCGAAACATGGGAGATAGCATCCAACGCAAGTCCGAGAAGTGGATGCAGGGTGTCAACACCGTAGACTGGCTGACTGCCCAGCTGCCGGTCGCCAGCAAGTACCAAGTCATGACCTTTAGCACGCAAGCCAAGGCTGCGCTGCCCGACACCGAGGGCAGGTGGCTGGAGGTGGCCAATCAGGCGCAACTGGCCGACATGAGCGCGGCATTGCGCAAGCTCACACCCGGAGGTGGCACCAGCCTGGAAAACGCCTTCCTCGCGCTGGGCAGCCTGTCACCCCCACCCGATAATATTTTCCT
>CAJQQW010000294.1 GCA_905480565.1 uncultured Halioglobus sp.
GAATATTCGGAGCAAGGCGAGTGCATAAGGGTAAATCCCTGCTACGGCGATTATCGCACGAGCAAAGAGGATGACTGCCTTTATCCCGCGGCGCAGCGCGCCTGGTCATCTCCTATTTTCGTAAGCTATAAGCCCTTAACAGAACAGAGAGGCGAGACAGCCAAGCCATGAACACTTCTCAGCTGAAAGGTGCTATGAAAAAATTTCTCCTGCTGTGCCTGGCGCTATTTATCGCCCTTGCAGCCTGGCTTTATCTAAATGAGGACTCCACCAGCCGACTGAAGAAAGAAGCAGAGATTCGAACCATGGATGTAATAGGCAAGGCGGCAGCAAAACGACTTGGTGGAGACACTGGAGAAATGACTCACGGCAGTGCGGTAGAATTGATCAAGCGACCGATCGAAATTCGCAGAGTGACTGATAATATTCACTATGCGACTGGCGTCGGCAATACCGTCGTGATCACTACCGGAGATGGTGTTGTGGTGTTTGATACGGGCTTGGTAATTCAATCAGCAAGCCAGTTGCGGCTACTTAAAGAAAAGCTCTCTTCCGGTCCGGTTCGCTATATTATTCTCAGCCATTCACATGCCGATCATATCGGGGGCACTCGCTTCTGGACAGAGAAAGATACTCAGATAGTCGCGCATGAACAATTTGAGGAGGAGCAGCGTTACCTATCGGAACTTGAGCCGTACCAGTACGGCCGCAACCGCATCCTGTTTCCATGGATGCCAAGCTGGGAAGAGCGGCCGGCACTGGAGATCATGCGCTATGGCGGCATTAAGCCCACCCAAACCGTTGACAACTGGGAGGTATACAGCTTTGACCTTGGCGATACACAGTTTCAGGTCATCGGAGCTCCCGGTGCCGAGGGCTCCGACAATATTGTCATGTGGCTGCCACAGCAAAAAGTACTTATCGCCGGTGACTTTTTTGGACCACAGTTCCCACAGTTCCCCAATATTTTTACCATGCGAGGAGAGAAGGTCAGAAAACCTGTGGAGTATATAAAATCGCTGAATATGCTCATCGAGCTAGAGCCCGAGGTCATTATACCGGGCCACCTCGACCCCACTCTAGGCGCTGCGCAGATTCGCGCTGGCATGGAGCGCATTCGTGACGCAGTGCAGTTTGTGCATGATGAGACAATCGCGGGCATGAATGCTGGCAAACGCGTCGAAGATCTAATGATCGAGATTCAACTCCCACCCCACCTTGATCTGGCCCAGAATCATGGCCGAGTGGACTGGGCGGTGCGGAGCATCTGGGATTACTATATGGGCTGGTTCCGTTTTGAAAGCACAACAGAACTCTATCCGGTCCCTGCGCGCGAGGTCTATGCGGACCTGGCTGCAACGGCCGGAAGTGAATCCCTGCTCGCTCTGTCACGCAACTACCTAAACAGAGGCGAACCCGTAAAGGCACTTCATATCGTTGAGGTTATCACCGCGTCCGAGCCCCGTAATAAAGCCGCGCTTGAACAGCGAATAGAAGCATTGGAAATATTGCTACAAAGAGCGAACCAGGGAACGCGCAATGATTATGAAATTTACTGGCTGAAAAATGAGCTGGATAGAACAAACCAGATGAAATTCGAGGTATTTCCGGGAGGTAACGGGTGATAAACAGACAGACAAACGTACCGTTTAGAATTTATGCGAGCGTGATAATGCTCACCTGCCTGCTTGCGCACTGGACAAACGGGGCTTTCGCTGCCTCCGAAAAGCCGAACGTAATCATAATCGTCGCAGACGATCTTGGCTGGAACGACGTGGGTTTTCACGGCGGCGATATCTCTACGCCTTCACTGGATCGACTGGCTGCAGAGGGCAGCGAGTTGAATCGGTTTTACACCACCCCCATTTGTTCCCCGACACGCGCTGCCTTAATGACTGGACGCGATCCTATCAGGCTGGGCGTCGCCTATGGCGTAATATTTCCATGGGACAATAACGGCATACACCCCGATGAGCACTTCCTGCCTGAATCATTTTTGCGTGCCGGTTATCAGACCGCCATAGTGGGTAAATGGCATCTCGGTCATGCACAAATGACATATCATCCCAATAACCGCGGATTCGAGCATTTCTATGGTCACTTACACACCGAGGTAGGTTTTTTTCCTCCCTTCGCTAATCAGGGCGGTAAAGATTTCCAGCGCAACGGCGTATCGATAGATGACGAAGGCTACGAAACGTTCCTCCTCGCCGACGAAGTATCGCGCTACATCCGCGAACGCGATCGTACTCGACCTTTCTTTGTCTACATGCCCTTCATCGCGCCCCACACACCGCTGGACGCACCGCAAGACCTGCAGGATAAATATAAAGACATCGATATTGATCTGGCACCCGCCCGTGCCAAACAGACGGACGACACAAGGCGGATTTCAAAGCTGATCGGCATGGACAGCGCTCGGCCTATGTACGCCGCTGTGGTGGACGCCATGGATCAGGCTATTGGGCAGGTACTGGATACCCTTGATAAGGAGGGGATCGCTGACAACACTATTGTACTTTTCTTCAGTGATAATGGTGGCGCCGCTTACTCGGTGGGAGGCGCCGACAACACGCCACTGCGCGGAGGCAAGGGAGAGACGTTCGAAGGGGGTATTCGCGTGGTATCAATTATGCGCTGGCCCGGTCACATTCCAGCTGGCGAACAGTTCACTCAAATAATGACCGCAATGGATGTCTTTCCTACACTGGCTGGCGCCACAGGAATAAAACCTCTGAACCAGCGAAAATTTGACGGTCAAAATATGTGGCCTGCAATCGCCGATGGCAAACAGATTCCTCGTTCCGAGCTTATCTATTTTGGTTCTGAAACACCGATCTATGGCCACTTTAACCTCACCGCTTTCAACGACGAATGGAAGCTGGTGCAGGAAATAAAGCAGGATCAGCTGGAAACTTCCGTTACAAATTACCTGTTTAGAATCGAGGAAGACCCCAACGAGTACAACAATCTAGCGCAGACACATCCGAAAATTGTACAACGCCTGTCTGAAAAAATTCACGAATGGCGAGCACTGTACCCCATCAACGGGACACGTAGCCAACTGGCGCCACCACCTGGCTGGCGAGCGCCGAAAGACTGGGCGACTTATCCGAGGAGTATCGAGGAACTGCAGCCAAGCGCAGCACCTGGCATGGCTCCCAGCCCCACAACTGAGGCTATTCTCGACTGGCAACATGGTGACCGTGGCCGATTGATTTACGACTGCAAACCAAAGTGGTGGCTAGGCGGATTCTGTCAGGCCAATGACTGAAGACGCTCGCTCGCGCGACTAAATCGGTGACACGGTGACTCTTAGCGGAGCAATTGATATCTTCAGATAGCATCGCTGAAGTCGTCTTTTGACTACACGAATTTGGCTTCTCGAGTCTCAAAGTGAGCGGCAATCGCTTCCAATTGATTAGGCGTTCCGAGTAAACCCCGCATTGCCTGCGTTTCCAGTGCGAGGCCATCGGCGACACTCACCAAAGCAGACTCATTGAGCAGTGACTTGGCAGCGCGAACCGCATCCGGATTATGCGACGCAATCTGACCTGCAATCTTCAACGCATCCTCGACAGGCGATGCACTCAGCTGGGTAGCAAGGCCGTAAGCCATTGCCTCTTCTCCGCTGAATTTCTGGCCTGTCATAACCAAATATTTGATACGGTCAAGCGGAACCAACCGACGCAACGACTGCGTCGCAGACATATCTGGCAATAAACCAAAATCTATTTCAACAAAGCCGAGTTTTGCAGCCGGATGTATAACACGCATATCGGCGCCGAGGGCCAGATTCAAACCTCCGCCAAGTGCAGCGCCATGAATCGCAGCAACGACGGGCACCGGCATCTCCTGCCATAACCACGCTACCTGCTGCGCCCGGTTGGCTCCTGCGTTGCTCATATTCTCCAGTGCGTGTGCCACATCTTCCCGCCCATCATCCAGATCACCTTCCATCATTTCGGCAAGGAAACCCATGTCGAGCCCGGCGCAGAAACTTTTACCGTTTCCTGAAAGTACAATGGCGCGCACATCACCGGGTGCCTCAATTATTGCCCGCGCATAGTCTATTAGCCCTTCGAAGATTGCGCCGTTAATCGCATTGTGTGCCTCCGGGCGATTGAGCCTGATATGCGCGACATGGCGCTCCACTTCAATGTGCAGTGCCGGGCGGTTCATTGGTGCAAAGCCTTCTTCATGGCGCTCACCATAGTGCCCAGTTGCTCGCTATCAGGCTGATAGATGACTGGACTGATACGATCCATACTTCCAGCACAGCGAGCCACAAGCTGCTCTGCGACTTGCTCAACCGAGCCAGTCACCGCGAACGCGTGTAGCATCTCATCGTTAATCAATCCCGCCATTTCCAGCCACTGGTTGTCTCGAGACATAGCCTGTAGCTTTGGCTGCAGATCTTCCCAGCCATGCACTTCCAGTACGGGTCTATAGGCGGGTGTGGAGGCATAAAACGCGATCTGGCTACGCGCCGAAAAAAGGGCCTGTTGGAGCGCCTCTTCGGTCTCTCCGACAGCGGTTACAACCTGCGCAGATACGATAAAGTCGTCAGACGCCCGCCCCGATATTTCCAGGCCACGCGCCAGGGCTGGCCTTGACAGGCGCTCGAAGGACTCCTGCGTATGGAATGGATGCACGAAGTAGCCGTCCCCTACTTCAGCTGCCACCTGTGTCATCAGAGGACCGACGCCGGCAACATACACCGGCGGCGCACCGTGAGGGTTCTCGCCCGGACTAAATGTCGGCGGCATCAGGTTGTGGGTATAGAACTCGCCCTCAAAAGCAAGACGCTCACCACTATTCCAGCTGTTCCATATCGCACGTACCGCCTGAACTATTTCGCGCATGCGGGCTGCAGGTTTCGACCAAGGCATACTGAAGCGCCGCTCAACATGCGCCTTCACCTGTGTCCCCAGCCCGAGTATAAAACGGCCATTGGACATCAATTGTAAATCGTTAGCGAGATAGGCAAGGCTCATTGGGTTACGAACGAAAGCGATAGCTACTGAAGTCATCAAGTCCATTTCGCTCGTTGTGGCGGCCGTACTGGCAAGAGACATAAAAGGATCATGGCGCCCCTCGAAGCTGTATACACCATCAAAACCCAGTGCTTCTAACTCAGCAGCCATAGTGCCATTGCGCAATGGATCAAACATCAATGATGCATCAATCTTCAAGTCAGTCTCCATCCATTAGGTCGGCTGGCCAATCCCTCGGCACACTGGTAGTCCAGCGCGGACTCCGCCTCTCAAAGAAGGCCATACCCCCCTCCATGGCATCCGGTCGAGACAAGGTATCGTGCAAGGCTCTGGTCTCCCATTCGACCAGCGTCTCTCGGCCCATATCCAGTCCTTTCCAGAGCAGGCGCTTGTGCATGCCCATAACCAGTGGAGAACAATTGATTACCATATCCCTGGCAATTTCCAGCGCGGTTTCAAGCACACGATCTGCCGGAACAACGCGGGTCGCCAGACCCCACTCCCCGGCCTCAGCACCCGTGAGTTTTTGAGCCCTGACGATTAACTCGAATGCGCGCTCGAATCCGACGATCCGCGGCAACAGGTATTCCATACCGAAATCCACCAGTGCGCCGCGACGGTTCTGTAGAAATCCATACTTTCCTTCACTGGCAAATATACGCATATCAGCCTGCATCGCTACCCCAAGGCCTACCCCTAATGCATGACCATTGACCGCCGCGATTACCGGCTTACGCAAATCCCATGCCTGCATACTCAAGGGACATGAACTGAAATGTGTCGTTTCCCCCGCCCCGAATGTATCTCCGTCGCTACTAAGGTCGGCACCTGCGCAGAAGGCACTTCCAGTACCGGTCAGTACCAGTACAATCACAGAGTCATCCTCGTCACACTGACGATAACACTCACCCAACCCTTCGCGAATAGTTGTATTAAACGTATTCATTGCGTCAGGTCGGTTGAAGGTGATCAGCCCGATGCCTTCATTGATGTCCAGCGTTAATTCTTCGCTCACTCGTCGTCTCCTTTAGACAAAGTTTTAGGGAGAACTGGTGATCGGCACATCGAGCCGCACTCGCCCCCATGGCGTGCCGAAATGCACTCTGCCATCCTCGTCGATCAGAGTACCGGAAAACAAACCGTTATAACGCTGGCCACCAATTACGTAGTGGAATGCTGATTTTCCCGTATCCCAGTTGAGGCCCTCCAGCGTCCACTGGTTCTCCCTGGCCCCAACAAAGTAGACGCGATTAGCGCCCACGCTGATCATAGGCACGGTTGAGGGCGAGCTGATAGCGCTGTTTACCCAGCTGTTTTCAAGTCGACGAACATTCGGATTCCAATGGAATTTCTGCACTCCATAGGGCTGATAGGCAGGATTGCTGCCGAGCAAAGAGATCAAAAGAGTCGACGCCCGCTCCGGCAGATACCAGGGAATGTTGCGTGGTGTATTGTTCACCACAAGGGCACCGTAACCCGCAACCACCACTGACTGTTCTGACTGTAACGCTGCAAGCGCAGGGTCGCCCATATTGGCTGGCAACATGCCGGCAATCCGGTTGTCGGGTGCGCCCTCAGGCGCCTGCCAGCCTTCTGGGATAGAATCCCGCCAAAACAAGACTACATTCATCAGGTCTTGCCCGTCAGTAATTACCACGAAGCGATCTTCGTCATCGAAACCCATCAAAGACGGCGTCGCGCCTGAACCCTGCCCCCATTCATTCAGGTAGCGGGCCGTCCAGGCGCCATCTCTCTCGTCCGTACTCAGCCGTTCGCCCGTCCACACCACCTTGTGCATATGATCCTGCGATGCGATATAGATACCACCCTCGTCATCAATAGCAAAACCATTACGCACCCAACCTTTTCCCGCAGCGCCTGTCGCCTTGTCTTCCGCACCCTCACTGTGGCGCATACGAATTGTATGGACCTCACTGAAGTCAGTGCTTACCGCCGCGATATAACCATGTTCGGTAGCGACAATCAGCCAGCCGTCATACGTCATATTCAGTCCCATCACAGGCCCCGTCATTTCAGCTGGCAACTGAAATTGCTCTTTCTTCACAATAGGTGATTGAGCAACAAGGGGGTCCGCATCACCATAGGTAGTTATCAAGCCTGTTTTACTGCCGACGTAGTAGGTGTGATCACGATCCAAAAGGGTATAGAGATTGGCAAGATCACGCAGTTTATTCATTTCACTGAAAGCACGGTATATCGATACTATTCCATCGTTACTTTGCTCAAATTGTCTGATTGACTCGTCTGCGCGCGCCTCGTCATATACCGTAACGCCGGGAAAAATATATTCATCGATAAGCTCCCAGCTGTCGTAATCGATCTTGACAATGCGGTCGATGCCATTGCTCCAGAAAACCCTTTTTCCATCGGCATAGACACCCGAAGTGACAGCTCCAAAATGGGCTGGCCCTACGTGCTGGTATTGAATTTCTTCCGTTCGCAACTTACGGGATGGTCCCGCAGGTCCCGCCTGAAGCACAGCATCCTGCTGCGCGGGATTGCCATGGGCCAGAGAGTAACTGGAGTCGGCCAAAAAGGAATTAACCGGTGGCGAGTTGGCCGCATGTGGTGGAACGGCAGAAGCATATAGAAATAGCCCCAAAATCACTCTGAAGATCATAACCCCTCCATAAAAAATATCTCGTTCGACCTTGAACAGTCCGTTCTTGGCTATGATAGTAGGTCGCCGACAACGGTTAACCCATGACGGAAACGGTCAACAATCACCGGCAAAAATAACGGCGAAAACCTAGGATTTTTCGCCGTGATGTCGATCGAGAAAATCGATCAACTTGTCAGCCCAACGTCCAAAAATCCGACGAGCATCTGCCTGATTAGATACGCTGGTACTCCACTGAACAACACCGCTGGGCGCGCGCGCAGTACGCCTATCTACTGCGCGCCCCAGAATCTCTCCCGACACTGAATCGAACAGCTGAATGTAGAGTGTCGCTGCGCCGGACGTCGTGGTAAAGCTGCGACTGCGCCCCGGAGTGCGCGTATCCGGCGCGGTGATATCCAGGTCTATGATGGCAGGACGCACCACAAGCACATCATCCGCAGCGACTTCCACCACCTCATAGCCTGCTGACTCCAGACGATCAGTGAACACGCGCGCAAAAAGAGTCGCCACATCGGACTTGATGCGTTCCATATCCCTCACGGTGACCCGTCCGGCGCGACTCCGATTTTGATCCCGCTGCCAGTTCGTCCGGAACGCCACATGGGGCTCCAGAACCGCCACACGGTTGAACACACTAAAATCAGCATCGGGATCGATAAACGCCTCCGCAACACTCGAATTTTCAACCCTCACCAAATTATCAAAGGTGCGCTCTGTTTCCTGTTCTGCCTCGTCGCTATTCTCAACTGCATAAACAGGTAGCCAAAAAACCATAATGAATAACGCTACGATGGCGCGTCTTTTTTCTGTGAGCATACTCATGTCAGATTACCTTTTTGAAAGAATTGATATTCGTATTGTTTACCCTAACAAAACCTGCCCGGTACTTACCTGATACCCGGATAGAGACATACACTCCAGACCTAATGCGTCGTCAATAATAGGGAATGATCGCAAGTCTATAATTGTGAATCTACGAGAAGCAAGTGCGAAATCTAAGCTGGCACATAATACGCGATAAATTAAGGAGTATTTTTCTGGCAACCGTCGCGAGTCAAACTGGGGTACCGCTGTTCACACATACAGCATGACACCGGAATCTATACCCTGCCACTAGATCGCTGCCAGCGAATCGGAGTATTGCCATGATAGATACCGGGTGTGGGACAGCAGATCTTGGGGCATGCTACAGTGCGACCTGGAAATTTTTATACTAGCGGAGCAACCAACGATGGAAGAGGCAAGACCTAATGATACCCGTGGTCCTTGCGCGGGCTACACCGTCTTGGAGTTCGGCACTATGGTGTCGGGACCGATGGCGGGACAAAATCTTGGCGACCTGGGCGCTAATGTCATTAAAGTAGAACCCATCATGGGAGACACGGCGCGCTGGACCGGCCCACCCGAACGGGATGGTATTAACGGTTTTTTTTCGCAGTTTAATCGCAACAAGCGCGCCATCTGCGTCGATATGAAATCTCAGGAAGGAATTGATATTGTTCGTAAACTTGCTCTCAGCGCCGATGTAATTATCTGCAACTATCGTCCTGGTGTCGCAGATCGTCTCGGCTTTGGTTACGAGAGCCTTCGGGAGCAGAATCCTGGGCTAATATTTGTACTGGTGTCGGGATTTGGCCCGGATGGGCCCTACTGCGAACAACCCGCTTACGACCTCGTGGTGCAGGGCATGACAGGTACAATGCCGACACAGGGAAACGCGGGGCCGCCACAGATGATCCGCAGTGTGATTGCTGACAAAACCGCAGCGATTACTGCAGCCTCTGCCGCCCTCGCCGCACTGCTGGCAAGAGAGCGCAACGGCGGAGCAGGCCAAATGGTGCACGTTCCTATGATTAACGCCTATGCGCAGATTGCGCTCCCGGATATCCTGACCGGTGAAACCTTTCGTCCGGTGAAACCGGCAGAGAAGTTTCTCCCGGATATTTTTCACGTCTGGACTTGCAAGGACGGCTACCTCGTAGGAATGCCCATAGAGGATAAGCAGTATGCCAATCTCTGCAAGGCTCTTGGCCGCGAGGATCTGGCTAGAGACGAACGATTCGCGCAGCTGGGCGACCGGCTCAAAAATATCAATGAAATGATCACCCTGCTCGATATCGAATTCAGCAACCGGCCGTGGCGGGAAACACTCGCCTCACTGAAGGAATACGACGTGCCTTTTGCACCAGTTTATAATGTCGAAGATTTCATGGAGGATCCTCAGGTGCAACACAACCGCACCGTATTCGATGCTGACGATCCGAGAGGCGGCACAACTCGATTTATCCGCTATCCAGGAGTTTTCGAAAAAACACCAGCTACTCTCCGACGCCATCCACCTCGGTACGGTCAACATACAGATGAAATTCTTTCTGAAGCGGGCTACAGCGAGAAAGATATTGAAGCACTGCGCCAGTCGCAGGCGGTGGCATAGTCATGCGCGCATGGCGGGTGAATCACTTTGGCGATCCTGCCGACGTGCTTACGATGGAAGAAAATGTAAGCGCTGTAAAACCAGGCCGGGATCAACTTAAAATCACGGTAGAGGTCGCCGGACTAGGGCTGCCGGACGTCCTTATGTGCCGCAATAACTATCCCTTTGTGCCTCCCCTACCTTTCACGCCCTCACAGGAAGCCACGGGCACTGTAACCGAGGTAGGCGAGAACGTGGATAGCGCACTGCTGGGTACGCGCGTAATGGGCCCCACCGCTTTTCAATTTGGCCATGGCGGTTTAGCAGAAGAGTGCTTGCTAATAGCACCCATGGCATTTCCGGTGCCTGACACCATGAGCGGCGAGGAAGCAGCGGGATTATTTATTCCTTTTCAAACGGCCTGGGTGGGACTGGTGCATCGAGCACAGATGCGTAGTAGCGATACGGTACTGGTACTTGGCGCCTCCGGTAGCTCTGGCAGTGCGGCCGTTCAGCTTGCAAAAGCAAAGGGCGCGAGCGTCATTGCGGTGGCTGGCGGAGAGAGCAAGGCCGCTTTTTGCAAACGCCTTGGTGCCGATGCGGTGATAGATTATCGTTGTGAAGACATCGCCAAAAAAACACTGGAACACACCAATGGCGTCGGCGCTTCTGTTGTCTATGACCCTGTCGGCGGCAAAGCCGGACGAGCAGGATTCTCCGCAACAGCGTTTGAGGGTCGATTTGTCATCATCGGCTATGCCAGTGGTGAATGGCCAGCCATCACATTGCCAGAAACCCTGCCAAAAAATATTTCGCTGCTTGGTGCAATGCCGGTCGGCTATTCGCCTGAGTTCATGGCAGGCATTCACGACGACCTGTTATCGCATTGGGAGAATGGTGATCTCAAAATCGTCGGCAATCGAACGTTCAATTTTGAAGAAGGTGGCCAGGCGATAGAACATATCGCAGCAGGCCGAGTAGAAGGCAAGATTGTCGTGCGTATCCAGCCTCACCCGCAAGTATGACTATTCGTTAGTCGGATCGGCAGCGGCGGCTATCCAGTCATCATTCTCAAGCCAACGCTTACGCAGAGCACTGGTCAGGCCGGTTTTTTCAAACGCAGTTAAGAAATTTCTGACAAGGTTGGCGAATTGGGCGTCATTCCCGGGAATAGCAATTCCAATCGGCTCCACAGCGATCGGTGGTTCGATAATTCCCAGCCCGGCCTCGGGGTTGCGCAGCATCGCCAATTTCAAAATAGGAATATCAGCAACCATGGCGTCGATCTTTCCCGAAAGAAGCTCCTGTATACCCTCGTTATAGTATTTAATAGCGTAAAGAGACGCCTCTGGCAGGTTTTGCTCTACAAAAAGAGCGCTCGTGGAGTTCTCCAGTGCCACCACCCGGACCTCTGGATGATTAAATTCTGCCGTCGAAATCTCGGCTTCCTTGACCCTTGCCGTTGTGAGCAAAGACTTGGCTGACAGCGTATAAGGACCAATAAAAGTCACTTTACTGGCACGCTGAGGCGTTATCGCAACGCCCGACATCACCATATCCACTCGTCCCTGTTCCAGGGCGGTCAATAATTCGCCAAAAGGTATCGCAACAATCTTCAATTCGAGGTTCATGGCAACAGCCATGGCCCGGGCGAGTTCAACGTCAAAACCAACGACCGACCCTGTCCTGCTACGAAAAGTAAAAGGTGGCTGATCCGCCGACATACCGACCCGCAATATGTCATTCGCTATCACTTCGGACAGTACCGGACTCTCTGCTACAGCTGCTACAGGCAACAGAGCCGCAATCAGGACCAAAAAGAGACCGGCCAGTAAGCCGCGCTGTTTTAGAGAATTGTGCATGAATGATCCGGTTATTACGTAAGGGTATGTGGGTGATGTTCAGTATATGAGGCTTGCCGGGTGTTTGCCACATCAGGCTATTGTGCAGTAGGAGACGAAGCGGAAAAGCACGAGAACATCAGCTATTATTACCCTCTCCGTCACGCAGATGCTATTCTTAGCACCCATGACTCGCATCTTTTTTATAATGCTCGTAGTGCTTATTGCCTCGCCGCTATCTGTGGCAAATCAAAGCGATAAGCTGCCCGGTTTTGGCGAGGGAAACTCCGTATCCCTCAACCAGGAATACTTTCTCGGCCGTGCCTGGCTCATGTCATTTCGCCGACAAGCGCCTATTCTTGAGGACCCTGTTTTACAGGAATATATCGAGAACTTGATTTTTCGTCTTGCGGCGAGCAGCCAGCTTCGGGAACGGCGTCTAGAGGTCGTACTGGTCGAGAACAAGACAATCAACGCGTTTGCCGTTCCGGGCGGCATCGTGGGCATTCACAGCGGGTTGATCTCTCAGGCCCAGAACGAGGCGCAATTCACCTCTGTACTAACCCATGAATTAGCACACCTGAGTCAACGGCATTTCGCGCGCGGCCTTGAGGCGCAGAAAAAATCCTCCGCAGCATCGATTGCCGGACTGCTGGGGGGACTGGTCATGATCGCTGCTGGCGCCGCAGATGCCGGAATAGCCTCAGTCATGGGCGGCCAGGCCGCAGCACAAAACAGCCAGCTAAGTTACAGCCGCCAGTTTGAAAAGGAAGCAGATCGCGTTGGTATGCAGAATCAGGTCAATGCTGGACTCGATCCCGGAGGTGCGGCAGGCATGTTTACGGTCATGCAGAAGGAGTCTCGTAATTACGGATCACGACCGCCCGAGTTTTTGCTTACACACCCTCTGACGGAAAGCCGCATTGCCGATGCAAAAAACCGCTCGGCCACCTACCCCAGGCGTATCTACGAGGACAACCCGACCTTTCAGCTTATGCGGGCAAGGGTGGATTTGAGCTTCATAAACGACAAACAGGAGGCCACCGCTGAATTTCGCAGGCGCCGGGCACAGGGAGGCCGCAATGCAGTGGCCGCACAGTATGGATTGATACTGGCATTGACCGAGAATGGTAATTTGACCGAGGCTCGCGAGTTACTCAAACCCATGCGAGAGTTCGCTCCGAATAATATCATTTACGGCCTTGCCGAGGCGGACATCAACATCGCCGCAAAAGATTACGAGGCCGCTATTGCGCAACTGAGTTCCATGTTATCGCTCTCGCCCGGTAATCATCCGATTACCATGTCACTGGGCAAAGCCTACTTTGAAAGCGGTTATTACAGCAAGGCAGACAAACTTTTGTCCCGGCACGCGAGACAGCACCCTTCAGATGTCAATCTCTGGTACCTGCTGGCCGAAGTACAAGGGAAAGGAGGCAATATTTTGGGACTTCACCAGTCGCGGGCAGAGTATTTTATGCTGAATGGGGCGATGAAGCAGGCCATAGAACAACTCAACTACGCCCTGCCGCTGGCGACCAACGCAGTTACCATTGAGCGCATACACACACGGATAGCCTACTTCCACAATATTGATCGAGCTTTGAAGAACTTTGGCTAGGGATGGGCTGGAGAAGATTGACATCAAGCGCAGATACGCTGCTGCGCGACGCAGCCATAGGTGAGGCACTTCCTGGCTGAAATAGGAAGCAGGAATGGAAGACTTGTGTAAATATTCCGTCACCGCGCTAACAAAAGAAGATAGCAGAGCTGTGCCAGTATCATCTGAATATTTTTTGTAGAACAAAATACTCCTGTAGCAGAGAGGGATAACTAGTGGAGCTTGGACTATCACCCGACCAGACCCATGCAGACTTCACCGAAATGCTTGAGCAGGGCGTCATGGCAGAATCATGCGGCTTCGCAGCTCTGTGGGTACACGAGCATCACTCCGCCGCCATGATGTATCCTGATCCACTCATGGCACTCGCCGCGCTAGCACCTGTTACCGGCTCCATCAAGCTCGGCACCAGCATGCTTTTGCTGCCTATTCATCACCCTGTGCGCATGGCGCAGTCAACTGCCATGCTTGATGTCTTGTCCGGGGGGCGCGTTCTGCTTGGCATATCCAACGGCTACTCAGCAACAGACCTGGCTGCCTTCGGCGTGACTGGAAAGCATCGGGGCAGACGTCTACAGCAAGGTCTGGAACTGGCTCGCCAACTGTGGAGCGGAAAGCCCGTGACCGCCATAGGCGATGGATTCGAGCTGAATGATTTTGTCATGTTCCCGCCAACCGTCCAGCAAGGCGGGCCACCCATTTATCTCGGAGGGCATGCAGACGTTGCCATAAAGCGGGCCGCCACACATGGAGACGGCTACTTTCTTAGCGCGACAGCTGGCTTACCTCAGCTAAAATCTCTGATCGAAAAATACCAGTCTTACCTTAATAGCGTGAGCCCCTTTGAAGGCGTATGGCTGAATCGTGTGACCTGCGTCGTAGAAAACAACAAGCAAAAGGAGGTGGCACGAGCGTTTTTTGCCGAGGCACTGATAGCACTGTACGCCAGCTGGGGGCACAGTAACGTGACTGGTCTCTCAGAGCGGCAACGCAGTATCGACGACATATGCCGCAATAATCTTATTGTTGGCGAAGCCGACGAGTGCTTGGAACAAATTGCGCAATACCAGTCACTTGGCGTAACGCATATCGCTTGTCTGACGAGCTTTGGTGGACCACCAACAGAGGTGTCGCGCCGTTCGATCAATCTACTTGGTAAACATGTGATTCCAAATTTAAGTAGAGGCGAGATCGACTCAGCGAACAGTCCCGGCTAGCTAGTCAGCCTGGCTTCGCGACCATTGCACCGTCTACAGGCTTGCGCACCCAGATGGGGGAACTCCAGGCCCTTTCCTGCAGCGTGGCAGGGAGGTCAGGCCGCGGCTCGACACCTTCGCGGAGCGCATCCCAGGTCGACCAGCGGCATGTTGGATTCTCCAGAACGCGTAAATAATAAAACGCATCCTCAGCGTCACTGTATTCCGGATCCTGCCAAAGAGCTAACAGTTCAGGATCACCCACATCGCCGCGTGTAGAGCAATCTGCCAGATTTACTCTCGCACCGTTATCAGGGCAGCGATAGGTGTCAGCGCTTGGAGACAGCCCATCCGAGCAGGCCACGTCATACACTTTTTCCGCTGGCTCTCCGTTTTGGATGAAGCCCTTGACCACCTGCAGGCGTTGCAACGGCGTTCCTCTGGGATCGCCTGCCGCCCATAGCAAAAAGCTTGGCACGTCTGCGGTTGCGTGCAATTCGCTTCCCATGGGAACACCTCGCTCGTAAGCCTGGCCGATCAGATCGTCGGCATCCAGCATGGCCGAGTCAAAGTTATTCCCGGCAAAGAACCGCACCTTGATTCTTGGGCCGGACGTCGCAAAGGTCTCTTTACGGCGAAATGCATCATATATCGATTCCCGCGTATTCTCTTCCGCCCAGACACCGGCGATCCCGGAGGCACTCCAGGTTTCAAATCCACTGCCGGCAACATACTCGCGACCCTCGACTTCCTTGAGATTGCCGGGCGCGACCAATTTTAGTACCGCACCGTACAAAAACGATGCAGGAACCGAACCCCGCCCTATGGGCTCACCATCGAGGATGCCAGCCTTGGAAAAAAAACTGGATTCGTCATCGGTAGTAGCGGCCACATGGGTATCAGTTGCAGCGACAAAACCGAATTGAAATGGATTAGTAATGCCTTGTTGCTCCAATAGCAGGCCATTCTGTAATGCCTGTCTTATATAGCTGCCATCGGGCGCGCTGGGAAGATTGGTGCCTACACGCAACTTATAGATCTCGAAGTCTGCCCACTCGTCATTGGGAGACAACAACGGGTGGGTATCAGAAGTACCCTTAATCTGCGTAATCTCAACTAGCGGCTCGTTGCGCAAACGCTGACGAACATAATTATCATCGAAAGGATTACCGGCCCAATCCACCAGTTTAAACATTTGGCCATTCGAACCGTTGGAGTTATGAGGAATAGCCAGGCTCTCAATACCCTGGTCGCGCAGGTTGTCCATCCAGTCCCACAATCCTTCTGGGTTTAACGAGTTCAAGCGCGAAAATGGCAGAGCGGGTAACTTATCGCTGCCGCGGAAAATCACGTTGCGATGCAGATTACCGCGGTCATCTGAGCTTGTCGTATATTCGTAACCAACGAAGGTAGTAAATCTTCCCGGGGCGTTGTAAAGGTCCGCGGCTTCCACGATATCTTGCCACGCTCGCCGGCCAATATCATTCACCAGGTCTTCATTGATAGTCCCTGCTTGTATCCCCTCCAGAGTATCAGGAACGAAGCCGGCAAAGTTGCCCACCCTTTGCAACACACTATCGACTCCCATATTTGAGGGATGATTCATATCATGCACCGACTCTGCCACGCCATATTCAGAAAACTCCGTGGATGTATCCGCAGCCTCTTTCACCAGCCCAAGAAACATCGCGTGATCGGTGACTGCATAAAAATCGAGTGGCGTACGTAGCTGTATCTGATATCCGCTTGGGTGTTGTATGGCCTCGCCCTGAGCGAAACGATAAGCATCATAAGGAGTCGCCGTCGTACCGAAAGAATAAGCATCAAAGGAATATTCGGTGTGCACATGCAAATCACCGAAATAGGCGTTGCGGCCCGTATTGAGTGGAGCAGGCGTGCGATCCAAAATATCGAGCACAGGCTTAAGCTGCTGATTTTCATTACTGCCAACTCTCCCAGCGAAATCATTGGCTTCATCGGAAAGAGACCTGTCACCACAGGCGGGCAGTAACAAAAAAAGCGCGAAGGCGATTACAAGGCTGCGGCTCATAGAATATCCTCGGGTGTTACAGGTAACTGAATACCGATTAGGCTAAACTCGTTAGTAGAAAAGAAGATTCCGCGAGCGCTTATACCTACTATCTAAAATTGCGAGTCCCACGAAAACAACCGTCGATGAAAAAAAACTTTTATGTTCCCAATTCCACTACAACCACAGGTAGAAGTAAAGCCAGAACACCCCAATCCTATAGGTCCTGCTGACTGCGCAGGAATACGTCATAGTAACGCTGGCAACAAACAGAAACGGTCCGGGTAAATCCATATTCGTCGCTAGCGGTCTTTCCACTGCGGTGGGCGCTTCTCAATAAATGCATTAACCCCTTCCAAACAATCTTCACTGGCAGATACAGACTCCAGTAAGCGATACTCGTGAGCGAGAGCATCCGTCAAGCTGACGTCAGGGCCGGTGAGTATCGCATCGCGAATAGCCCGCTGAGGTACTTGACTAAAAGCACAATATGGCTGGATAAAATCATGAGCGGCCTGCACCGCCGTGTCGGGCGCATCAAACAGACTATTGACAAGCCCTATAGATAGCGCTGCTTGCCCCGCTATAGACCGACCGCCCAACATCATCTCCTGCGCCCTCCCTGAGCCAATCAAGCGCGGCAAAAGGGCAGTGCCGCCGTACGCTGGCATAAGGCCGATCTTGATTTCGGGTAAACCAAGCTTGGCATCACGCTCAGCTACTCGAAAAGTACATGCCAAAGCCAGCTCAAGACCGCCACCGAGGGCAAGGCCATTAATGGCAGCTATACTGAGCTTGGGGAATTCGAGCAGGCGTCTGATAAGCCGATGCACCTGGTCGATTCGGGCCCTGACATCACCGGGTGGACTTTTTATATCCGAACCGGGACAAAAAGCGCGGCCCGCACCCGTCAGGATAACGGCTCGACTATCGTCTTTCTCTATCACATCGAGTTCAGTTTCGAGAATATTCAACATATCGCTGGTAATGGCATTTAAAGACTCAGGGCGGTTCATTGTGAGAACGGCACAATTGCCAATGGTAGTATGGGTGATTATGCTCATCTGTGTACCTCTATGACTATCTTATGATTATCAGTTTCAAGAGAAGATTCCGCGCCCTGTTTCGTCAGAAAGTTCCATCTATTCAACGATACTATCACCAACAGGCTGCACTCTGGAGATAACAAGTAACCACGTCATAGGTATTTTTTGCAGCTCTGCTCGTCAGTTTGCGCAGCGCATCAACGACATTGCAGGACGCCCCGCACCAACTACTTAACAGAGCCGACCGCGAGCGCTTATGCGATTAATCCACTTTGCGAAAACGAGAGGTTTGAATAGCTTATAAGGCATATCGTACACAAGTATGCTATTCACTATAGCGCCTAAAGAAATTCAGGAAAGTCATTATGAAAACAATACTAATTACAGGAACAACCAGCGGCATTGGCAAAATAACAGCGCTGCAACTGGCCAAGGCAGGACATCACGTTGTAATGGCAAACCGAAATCGTAAAAAGTCGGAAATGGTTCGCGATGAAATCGTCGGGGTAACAAGCAATAACAGTGTCAACATTATCGACCTGGACTTAGCGTCAAAAGCGTCAGTTACGAACTGCTCAAAGACGTTCCTGGCGACTTATCCATCACTCGATATTTTGATCAATAATGCGGGGCTGATGAGCAATGGTGAGGTTATTACCGACGACGGCTTTGAACTGCAATTCGCCGTTAATGCACTGTCGCAATTTCAGCTGACCCTGGAGCTCCTCCCGGCCCTTGAGATGGCCGCACCCAGTCAAGTTATCTTTGTGACCTCACTGATGCACAAGTTTGGCAAGCTGAACTTTGACAGCTTTAAAGGCTGGAATCGCTACAGCAGCAGCGGCTCGTATGGCCAAAGCAAACTGGCGATGACCATGTTGGCGTGTGAACTTGCTGAACAATTACGGGATCGCGATATATCCGTCAACTCACTGCATCCCGGAGCGGTCAATACAGGAATCCTCAATAACTACTCTACTTTTTCGCAACTTTTCCTGAAACTGTTTTTTGTTTCACCTGAGAAAGGGGCAAAAACATCACTGTATCTTGCGAACATGAACCCAGAGTCTATGCCAACCGGCGAATACTTCGACCGCGGTAAGAAAGGGAAAGCCCACAAACTAACAACGGATAGCACCGCAAGACGAACCCTCTGGAAGGCGTGTTGCGACCACTTAGGAAAAGCGACTGACCTGACCTGACACCTCTACCCCATCAAGTCGGGTGAACCGCACTGCTATGTCCTACCTCGTCGAGCAAACGTAACAGCTTTTCTCGCTCCGCTGTGTCTTCCTGTGTGCCAGCTACCAGATGAGTAGACACTATCTCTCGATCGAGAAATAATTTTCCAGTCACGCTGCCGCTCTCCTCGGCGACCGCCAACCAGACTATCGTGTCAGCACCCTGCTGCGCAGTGCGCAAAATTGGGTGTGTAATTTTTCTAAACCCCGGCAGAGCACTTTGGACACCGGGGGTATCTGCCCAGCCGGGGTGCATCGCATTGACGACAATCCCCTGACCTTTCCAGCGCAATGCCCATTCCTCCGTGAGCACCATGAGGGCTCTTTTTTCTCTGGCGTAAGCAGCACTTCCTGAATACGAGCCATTTTCGTCGTTAGGGAGCGCATCGACATCCAGTTTGGAGGTATACATACCGCCGGAAACAACGTTAATCACGCGTCCCTCTCCCGTCTGAAGTAAGAGCGGCGACAAGCCCTCCGTAAGTCGGTAAGGACTTAAAAGTAGCAGTGCGTAGCTCTGCTCGAAGCCCTCAGCGGTCTGGCCACGGGGATTAAAAAGCGCGCCAGCGTTGTTAATTAACACGTCTATAGATTTACCTGATTGCAAAAGGCGCTCTATCAGTGAGTCGACATCTGACATCAGGCTAAGGTCTGCCAGTTCATAACGAATCTCGTCATTACCTGTTTCCCTTTTTAACTCTGTGACCAATCTGTGACCTTTCCGTTCATCTCGCACCACCAGCGTCAAGTCTGCTCCGCGAGTCGCCAGATCATGCGCCGCAGCATGTCCTAGACCGGCAGTAGCGCCAGTCACCACTACGTGCTTGCCCAGCATGGATTTTGACATTGGATTGAAGCGCTTCAGTCCCCTAGTATAACCCCAGCGCGTAAAACGAGAGAGCTCTGGTAGCAAGCGAGCGGGACCCGGAATCCCATCATCTGCTGCATTGATGGCAAATGTATCTTCCAGTGCTGCCCTCAGCCCGTCGACAGATTCCCATCCCATGTTCTCTAAACCCTTCCTCGACAGAGAAAAAATCGGCGCAAGTATCCCCTTGAATTCGAATTTTGCTTCGTAATCTATTCGAGTACCCCGTTTAGTGCGGCAAAAATTGATACTGTCCGTTACCGTAAACAATGCGCTGCGTCCTTCCAAACGAATAAATTCAGGCGCTCGAAGTTCAGTTATACGGTATGAAATTGGCACACTTCCGACGGGCAAAGCGCAAACAACCTTGAATTCGGTTCCAACCCGAATCTTGCCCGATGTCAGTTTAACCGCGCTGGTCGCTGTCGCGTCCCACTCGGCAGTAGTTGTGAAATCACTGACGTAAGCAAAGACTTCATCTATGCTCCTTGCTACGTCTACAGATTCATTCAGTGTCGTCATATCGATTAGCTCGCGGCTCTCTCAATCATGCGTTACGCAGCCCGCACTTCAGCGTAGGCAGCCAGGGCCGTCTTGCGAGCGGTAACGTGGTCTACCAGTGGGAAAGGGTAATTATCTCCAAGGCAGATTCCCGCATCGTCAAGCACTGACGCAGGGGCTTCCCAGGGGCTGTGCACGTAACGTGGCGGCAATGCGGATAGCTCAGGCACCCATTCCTTAACGTATCCACCCGCCTTGTCAAACTTGACCCCTTGCGCCATTGGACTAAAGATCCTGAAGTACGGCGATGCATCAGTCCCACTGCCCGCCACCCACTGCCAATTAAACGCATTCGCAGCCAGATCAGCATCCATCAAGTAATTCCAAAACCACCGCTGCCCAGCGCGCCAATCGATCAACAAGTGCTTGCACAGAAACGATGCTGTTATCATCCGAACCCGATTATGCATGTAGCCCGTCTGTCTCAATTCACGCATACCAGCGTCTACGATCGGATAACCGGTCTTTCCTTCCTGCCACGCAACGAGGGATTCTTTTACACCACACCAAGGGAATCGTGCAAACTCTGACCGAAAGGGCTGTTCAGGCAGGGAGGGATAGTGATAGAGCAAATGTCGCGAAAACTCCCGCCACCCCAGTTCCCGCAGATAGTTGTCCGCTTCCGATTGTAAACCCGGACGACGGCGTGCTGCCTCTCTGATGAAATGAAAAACGCGGTGCGGGGATATTTCGCCGAAACGTAAATGAGGGGATAACAAAGACGTGGCCGCCCGCTCGGGAAAGTCTCTTCCCTCGTTGTAACCGTCAAGCGCTGACTCCTCAAAAACCCGCAGGCTCTCTTTGGCGCCTATTTCCCCTGGAGACCAATACTCAGCCCAGCGGGCGCTTTCCTCATCTGCGCAGTCAAGACCAAGATTTTGCAGGGAAACTCCTGATGCTGACTTTCCTTGCCAGAAACGTAACGCCCCTCCCGCCGGGAGATTTGGCTCCGGCAGCGCGAGACAGCACTTCCAAAATGGGGTGAACACTTTGAAGGGGGTATCGCTGCGGGTTCTAACCTGCTCCGGCTCCCACAACAGCGTGCCCCCATAGCGCTTTAACCGCGACCCGTTTTCCGCGAGCGACTCTGCAACGCGCCGCTCTGTGGCGTCAGAGCAAGGCTCGTACTCTCGGGAACAGAACACGGTATCGGCGCCAATCTCGCTGGCAAGCTGTGTCAAAACCACTTCGGGCCGACCCTGCGCTAATACCAAATTAGCGCCCTTCTTCTGCAATTCGCTGCCAAGCGCACTGAGACTGCGGTGCAGCCACCAGCGACTCGCCGATCCTGGCGTCCACGCATCGTCACTCAGTTCGTCGAACACATAGCACGCCAGTACGGGACCGGCGGCGCTCGCCGCTGACAACCCGGGTAAGTCTGTCAGGCGAAGATCAGATCTAAACCAATAAATCGAGGGAACTTCTTTCATCGCGCTATCCCGCTCTCTGTCCAATCATTTACAATCAGGTCCCCACTCCCCCAATCCGACAAATCCCCCTCGTGCACCTCAAGATGCTCGTAATGAATAACCACGTCGGGCACGGAACCATCTTGAGAAGCGAGATTTCCGGGTCCGTCATAGCGCAACAGCAATCGGTCATCGGAGGCGTACGTTAACAAAATAGGATCGACGAAGCGCGCGAGCAGCCACGAATCCAAACCCACCTGAATACACAACGCACCTGCATCACAATCCTCACGGTTATCCCGATCTGCGCGCATAGCAATGGGGGTATCTCGACCAGGCACAAGAAAATTGAACTGCACACTGCCGCCTGAGTCAAAAATCTCCCAGCGGCTGCGCACAAAATTATCGAAGCCAGCATCCACCACCAACGCGTCATCATTTGGCGGTTCCAGAGATAACTCTCTACCGGAGCGGTAGTCCTTCAGGACCAGTGAGGGGCGGTACGGTTTACCGCGGTAATCCAGCTTTTTAGAGGCAAGGAGCTTGCCGACATTATCGCGATACTCGACTACGCAGTGTTCCTCGTCGAGCAAACAGCGGTGCAACTCTTTATAGAGGAACTCCCCACTTGCCTTGTCGAAAGCACTGCCCACTGCGCGCGTTTCAGATCCCAAGACGACAGGCGCTAGCAAACAGAGGCAAAATGCTATGCACGCTCCTCCAACAATCGGCACACATTTCTCCGCGCGTGATACACGCGCTTTTTCATTTCGCTGCCTAATGATCATGAAATTCCGGTATTTTTTTGTTAGCGATGGCGAGTGCTATTGGAAAAATAACCGCCCACAGCAATGCCAAAATCATTGGTCCTGAAATATCCGCTGCGAACGACACCTGCGTCAACCGCGTTCCCGCAATGTAAGACGCGGCCCCGCCAACGCCTCCAACTGCTGCAGCGAGCAGCGGTTTGCCGTTAAGCCCGGCGAAAGCATGCATAAAAGTCGTACCTAGCGCAGGCCACAGACAAGTGATCCAGAGGGGAGGACCGGCAATACTTCCAGCGATCGTGAATACACCCACTCGGAACAGCAACTGGTCAATACAGATACCGACCAGGGTAAATCCCGCGATAAAACGGAGCTCTCTATACCCTTCACCCATCAAGGCGAAGTGCGATATTAATAGCAAGGTCGCGACAGCGGGTGCGATAAGTGCAGACTGGCTCATCACGATGCCAAGCCAGGCAACGTTAAACATGACACCATTTAAAAGCCGGTATGGCATAGTGAAACCCACTCTTCGGTGACGCACCCTATGCCCATTCGCTTTTCATGCTGGGCTTTGTACTAATTACGCGCCATACTGGAATCAGATCACATACCTAATCCCGAACGCAGGAAAAATGGGCCAGACATTGTCTATCCCATTAAGAATGAGTACCCCATGGAATCACTGATGAATGCAACTACGTTGAACGGTCCCTGGACCAAGCCAGAAATCGAAGCGTTTCTTGAACAATCGACCATTCCCATTCGACTGGCCACGGTGGCTCAAGACCAGTTTCCTCGCGTTATCTCGCTGTGGTTTCACTACAATGCGTCGTCTTTTATTGCGTAACACACCAATCCTCTCACCTCGCACGTATGCTGGAGGGCAACTCGAGTGTTGGATTTGAGATATCGGGCGACTCCCCACCCTACCACGGCATCAGGGGCCAGGGAGAAGCCGTTTTAACTCCTCTGAATGATAGCTCCTTGCTGCGGGATTTACTGTTGCGCTATCTAGGCTCGTTAGATTCTCCATTTGCACAATGGCTGCTTTCGCGCTCAGCGGAGGAGATGATCATTACCATCTCCCCATCAAGGCTATTCAGTTGGGACTATCGTGAACGCATGAGCGATGCCTGATGGCCTTCTGTCTCACGCAAAAAATTCAGACCGCGTTGATGCATTGCTTTTAAACTGACCACCCAGTGCCGTAGTCCGCGTGTTCGATCCAGCGTCCATGACGCCTCTCGCTTTAACGCAATAATGAGTAGCCGCGATGGTGACAGCCACATTTTCTGTCTCCAGGAGGGTCTGTAACGCGACAAGAATCTGCTGTGTCAACCGCTCTTGAACCTGCGGTCTTTGAGCAAAGAATCGCACGATTCTGTTGATTTTCGACAAGCCGATAATTTTGCTCGACGGGATATAAGCCACCTGTGCCACGCCGTCGATGGTGACAAAATGATGCTCGCAGGTACTAACGACCTGTATATCGCTAACCTTCACCATTTCCTCTACGCCCATCTTGTTCTCGATGGCCGTTACCTTGGGAAAAGTGGCGTAGTCGAGGCCTGAAAACATTTCATCCACGTACATCCTCGCGATGCGCTGAGGCGTTTCTGCCAAACTGTCGTCTGTCAAATCCAGCCCAAGGGTGTGAGCAATGTCAGCAAAAGACTCCTTAATCCGCTCATACTTCTGATCACGGCTAAGCCCATTATAAACTAGGGGTGTTTCCAATCCGTGCGACAGTAGAACACGACGGACAAGATCGGCCTCCTCTGAAATTGCCAACGATGGTGCGGTTACGGACTCCATCAGAACTGTGTTCATAGCGATTTTTCTCTCTTTTTTCGTCAAAGTTCGTGGGGCCACGTTGCCGCGCCAGCACCCCCCCTGCAGTTGCACTCATTACAGACACCATCTCTTCTTCGCGTTCGGCCCACTCTGTCTTGGAGAGGCGCCGTGCGGGATGTAGATTCCCGATCACAACACTTTTCTGCGTCGCTTTTAAGCCACGCACCAAACTGAGTTGCCTCGCGCTGTCTGGTTGCTGTAAGTCTAATTACGCTGCCCTACCCACATCGGATCAACTATCGAGGCACGTCGATAGTCGCCTCGAGAGCGCCCCTCAGTTCGGGATAATCAAAGGTAAAACCCGCCGCCAGTGCCCGGGCGGGCACAACACGTTGACCCTTTAGAAGGATCTCGTCTGCGAATTCACCCAGAACCAGCGAGGCCAGAAACCCTGGCAGGGGCACAATCGCTGGACGCCCCAATACACCGCCAAGGATCTTCGCGAAATCCTTCTGCCGCTCCGGATTTGGCGCTGTGCCATTGACAGCCCCCTCTATCGTGTCCTCTTCGAGCAAGAAGCAGATGAGGCGCACGAGGTCCTCGATTTGAATCCAGGACCACCACTGCACACCAGTTCCCATGGCACCTCCCAGACCGAAGCGTGCCGGGGTCAGCATAGCCGACAAAGGGCCCCCGTGTGGCCCCAGAACGATCCCGATACGCAATTGACACCCACGACAGAACTTAGGCAGTCCGTCGCGGGCGGCCCGCTCCCAGTCAGCACATAAGCGCTGTGCGTATCCCGTGTTATAGCGACTGCCCTCATCAAGCAATTCGTCGTGCCAGTGCCCATACCACCCCGTAGCTGACGCTGACACAAACACCTCTGGAGACTGGTCAAGCTCTCCCATCCATGACACCAGTGTCTTGGTGAGGTTTATTCGACTGTCGCGGAATTCGACTTTGCGTTCTCTGTTCCATCGACCACTATCCAGCGGTTGGCCCGCCAGATTTACAACCCCAAACCAAAGCTCGTTGACACCGAGCTCGTCCAGTGACTCGACAAAATCAATACCGGGAAGGGGAAGCGCCTTTAACGCAGCGGAACGTTTGCGAGTAAGAACAGTAACCTTGTAGCCGCACTGGACCAGCCTACGACACAGGACTTTTCCGATGAAGCCCGTACCACCCGTTACTAGCAAACGTCTAGGCTCTGTCATTTGTTGGGCCAAATTAATCTATGGTTGTACAGTAAGCGTGGGAGACATTCATCGTATGTGCAAGCGGCATAGGAGCCACGCGCGTCCTACACCCTAAAAACGAAAGCCCGGTTTAGCCAATGCCAGTTGCACCGTGCCAATAATGCGCTCCCTGAAACCGCCTTCACAATAACTTAGGTAGTAATCCCAGAGGCGGATAAAATCCTGGTCGAAGCCCATTTGCTCAACCGCTTCAGCCTGCAGCAGAAAACGCTCCCGCCATCGCGCAAGGGTAATGGCATAATCTTTCGTAATATCCCGAAGGTGCACCATTTGCATATCGGTGTCTCTGGCAACATGTTCGGCCATCACGGACAGAGAGGGCAGGCACCCACCTGGAAATATATACCTCTTAATGTAGTCCACTGAATCACGCGCTTCCTCGTAACGGCGGTCTGGTATTGTTATTGCCTGTAATACCATTTTCCCATCGTCTTTGAGCAGGCGAGAACAAGTTTCAAAATAGTCCTTGTAAAACTGATGTCCTACCGCCTCGATCATCTCTATAGATACCAGCTTGTCGTATTGCCCTGTGAGATGACGGTAGTCTTCGCACAACAAGGTCACCCTGTCCTCCAACCCCTCCTCCCTCACTTTTTGGCACGCATACTCATATTGCTCAGCTGAAATAGTCGTAGTGGTGACCTTACAACCATAGTGCCGGGCCGCATATATCGCCATACCACCCCAGCCTGTGCCAATTTCCAACAAGTGATCATCGGGCGTCAACGACAACTGCCGGCAAATCTCATCCAACTTGGCCACCGACGCCGCCTCCAGTGATACATCAGGATCGGCAAACAGCGCCGCAGAGTACATCATGGTGGAATCCAGAAATAACTCGAAGAACCTATTGCCGAGGTCATAGTGCGCTGTAATATTTTCCCGTGAACCCTTTTGGGTATTGCGTTTCAACCAATGACCGATCTTGAGGAGCATTAGCGCGATGCGAGACTGACCAGAATCCAGCCCTTCCATCGCTACCATGTTGGCGCTGAACAAACGTGTCACCTGCACAGGGTCAGGCGATGACCAACGGGCCTTGATGTAAGCTTCGCCCGCCCCGAGTGAGCC
>CAJQQW010000295.1 GCA_905480565.1 uncultured Halioglobus sp.
GAAGAATGAGCACACGGCTCTCAGCGGGTCGGTCCCGCAGGCGTTTCACTGCCAGGCCAATGGCGTCGCCAATGGCAGTTTCCTGTCCGGCAAACCCGATTTGTGCCTCTGATAGAAACTGTTCGACGGTGGCCGTATCAAACGTCAGGGGCGACTGCACGTAGGCTTTACTGCCAAACAGGATGAGTCCAAGGCGGTCACCGCTGCGCTGACTGATGAATTGGGCGCCCACCTGCCGTACGGCGGCGACACGGGTCACCATGGATTGGCCTGCTTGCATGTCTTCGATACGCATGGAGCCAGAAATGTCTACGGCCATCATCAGGTCACGGCCACTGTTAGGCAGCTCAATCGGATCGCCAATCCAGGTCGGACGTGCAATGGCCACGAGTAGCAATAGCCAGATCAACCATAAACCCAGAAGATCGAGCGCACCGTTGCCGCGCTGACCATTGCGCTGACCTGCACTGAGCTGTTGCCATTCCGCGAAGAATGGCGCTCTCACGGCGGCCTGCTGGCTTGTCGCCGGCGCTGCGAGCTTGCGCGCTAGCCAGGGCAGCGGTGCTAGCACAAAAATCCACGGCCAGATCCACTCAATCATGGGGCCACCTTGTGGCGGCATATCCAGTAACGTGCGGCAGGAAAGAGACGTGATACATCGAGGTTTTCCGGAGTTTTACGATAAACGGCATCGTTAAATTCTGCGCCCAGTCGCTGGGCCTCCGGTAAATCGCGATTGATTATCTGCAGCCAGTTTGCGCCGAAGCGCGATGCCACATCGGCCCGTGGGTAAGCCTGTAGCGCAACGCTTTTCAGCAGTGCGTTGACGCTGGTCAGGTAGCGTGAAGCGTCACCACCGGACTGATACTCCTGGTGCAGGTCCCGCAGCTTTCTCAGTGCCTCGCGTCGATAGGCGTTTCTGCGATGACGGCGTCGCAGGACGACAACGATGAAAGCGACGATAAGCAACACGAGCAGCACTAAAATCCACCATCCCGGCGCCGGGGGCCACCAGCCAATCATCATTGGCTCGCGCAAGGGATTTAGTCCTGCGAGGGGGTCCACAGGGTTCATCCTCGGGACCCCCCGTAATAGGTGTGTAGCAACACGAATGGTGATTCTTGTGTGCTGGCATTCAGTAACGGCACGCCGAGGCTCATCAATTGATGCGCAAGGCCGTCACGATACGCTCGGTGCTGCACAGCGTACTCTTGCCGCAGTTGCTTGTCAGCGGTGTGTAGCTGGCTGCGTTTTTCTCCGTCGGTGACCGTGTAACTGCCGGCGCGTGGCAGCTCTGACTCCAGTGGATCCTCGCAGGCAATCGCTGTCAATTCCGTGTGCTTGGCCAGCTCGAACAGGTGCTCACTGGCGCGCGTCGAGCCTGCACCACGAAAGTCACTGATCAGAAACAGACTGCTGCCCGGTCGAGCGATACGGCGCAGATTGCCAAGCATGGTGGCGAAGCTGGATTCCGTGGCAGCGCTGTCGCAGGGAAGGGCGGCGTTGTAGCGCGTGATTTCAGAGAGCAGTGTAAGTACGTTTTTACGGCTGCGACGAGGCCGGAGCTCGCGGTGTGAATCGTCGTTAAAAACGAGACCCCCGACCCGGTCGCCCCGATCCAGTGCGCTCCATGCCAGCAGGCTTGCAAGCTGCCCCGCCAATACAGACTTGAAGCAGTGCCGAGAGCCAAAGAACATGCTGTTGCGCTGGTCAACCACGAGTAGCACAGGACGTTCCCGTTCCTCGCGGAATAACTTGGTGTGGGCTGCACCGGTTCTGGCGGTAACTCGCCAGTCGATGGTGCGAATGTCATCGCCGGGCTGGTAGCTGCGCACCTCCTCGAAATCGATACCGCGCCCGCGGAAGTTCGATTTATTCGGACCGGCCAGAGCGCTCAGTGCGCGACTGCGGTATCCCAGGTTTAATTTTCGCGCGGGGTAGCGCAGGGCAATCAGCCCGGCCAACTCCTGGCGAGCGCCCTTGGCAGGGGCTTTGACGTCGGCAAGCGGCATGATTGGTGCAGCCTCAGCCTACCGGGACGATAGCGAGCAGTTCCTCTATCACCCGGTCAGGGGTAATGCCGTTCGCCTCGGCCTCGAAGCTGAGAATCAGTCGGTGGCGGAGAATGTCGGCTGCGACGGCCTGCACGTCGTCAGGGCTTACGAAATCGCGCCCCTTGATCCACGCATGGGCCCGTGCACAGCGATCCAGTGCGATGGTGGCCCTGGGGCTCCCGCCATATTCGAGCCAGCTGGCCAGGGTGTCGCTGTAACGAGTCGGCGTCCGTGTCGCGATGACCAGTTGCACGAGATACTGTTCTACCGCGTCGGACATATGCAGTGCCAGTATGTCCTGCCGCGCGTTGAATACGCTGGCCTGTGACAGTTTGGGTGGCACCTTCGGAGTGTCTCGGCCCGCTTCAGCGCGGGTCAATCGCAGGATATCCGTTTCTGCGGCGGTGTCCGGATAATCGACCCGCACGTGCATCAGAAAGCGGTCCAGCTGTGCCTCGGGAAGTGGGTAGGTGCCCTCTTGCTCTATAGGGTTTTGAGTCGCCATAACCAGAAACAGGTCAGGCAAGTCATAAGTCTGGCTACCGGCGCTGACCTGTCGCTCTGCCATGGCCTCGAGCAGGGCGGACTGCACCTTTGCTGGCGCCCGGTTGACCTCGTCGGCCAACACCAGATTGTGAAATATAGGGCCTTTTTGGAAGTGGAAGCTGGCTTCTTGTGGGCGATATATCTCTGTGCCGGTGACATCCCCCGGTAACAGGTCAGGAGTGAACTGAATGCGCTGGAATTCCCCCTCAAGGCCATCTGCGAGCGACTTGATTGCGCGCGTCTTGGCCAGTCCCGGAGCGCCTTCTACCAGCAGGTGGCCGTCTGCCAGCAGCGCGATAATCAGCCGCTGTACGAGGTGGGCTTGCCCAATAATCTGCCCGCTGAGCCACTGCTCAAGAGCCAGGATATCGCTATTGCGAGTCGATTGATTCAATTGTTTTACCCTATTTGTCAAAGCTGTACTGCGGAGCGGGCATTTTAGCCGAACCGGGCTAACTGTGCAGCCTGTCCCGCACCCATATGTCAAATAGTAAGAACCGGCAGCTGGCAGAAAGTTCCGCAGCGGCGCCCTGCGCCCGGGCGAAGGTGTTTACTTTACTGAGTCACGGGAGATGATGAGCGCCGCGCCGGAGTCGGTGCGGCAGCGATTCGCGTCTTGCGTGCTTGTGTGACACCTCTGCGGAAAGTCCAGCCGGGGCTGTTTCAGCAGTGCTTGGATTTCCGCGAAGGCGTTCTGAACGAGAGCGCTTTAGAGCGCCCGGATCTTGTGTACACCGGACACGCCCGTGTATCCGTCCCATTGGTCGTAGCGTCCCTCGCGCCAACCCGAAATCCAGTTAAGTCGATGCGCCTCTTCAACATGCGGGCAAAAATCGATACTGCGTCCCGAAAGGCCGGCTTGATAGCCTCTATCGTATGCCCTGGTGTTCATATTGCGCTTTTGTCTTCTCATAGATCAAGCTCCTGTGGCAGGTGAGCCGAAAGGCCGCAGGTACTTGGCCGATGCGGCGGTTGGCAACGGTATTGACAGCTTGTAGTGACGTGTTGAGGCTTACCGGGAGGCAAGCTAACACGGCAGTCGTGTCCTAAGAACACTGCTTCCATAGAAGCAAAAAATGGTAACCAAGTCGACAACAGATTTGTTCTGAGCAGGCCTCTTCAATATAACCCGATTAAAAAAATTGATTCAGGGCAATGGTCTGTAGCGGTGTTTGAAAGTGGTTAGAGAGACACGCAGATAAGCGGTGTTAGATGGCGGATAATTAAGCCGGGCTACGACCGACAACGGCTAGCCTGCGGTCGCCGCCCGGCGCGGCACGTCTTTAGCCAAATTGCTTCGGTAATCGGCGTCTGCAGGCGAAAAACAGCCAGTGGCGGCAACAAGTCGTGGTTATCAACGGGTTACTCGCCACAGCGCCCGACGGGGTCGATCAGTCGATGCGGCTCACTGCCAAACAACGCGGTCGCCCGAGGCGTACCACGCGTCCAGTTCTGGTTCATAGGCCGCTTCCACCGCATTGCGTTTGATTTTCAAAGTCGGCGTAAGAAAGCCATTTTCTGTGTCCCATGTTTCTGCGGCGACTGCCAGAAATTGCATCCGCTCGTATTCTTCAACCTCGCTGTTTACCGCGTTGAGAAGCGCCTCAAGGCGAGTCGACAGCGTATTGCGCTCCTCAGCTGACAGTGGTCTGCTGCACAAGTTTTCTGCGAGCTGCACAATGCCATAGCATGCGGGCCGCCCTGCGCCTGAAACACAAGACAATTCAATCGAACTGTCGGAGTTGAGCAGGTTTTCGATCGGTGCGGGCGATACGTACTTCCCTTTACTGGTTTTGAACAGCTCCTTCGTCCGACCGGTGATCTTGAGCAAGCCGTCCGCTGAGTACTCACCGCGGTCGCCCGTCCGAAAAAACCCGTCGTCGGTATAGGCCTCGGAGGTAATATCAGGTGCCTTGTAATAGCCCAGCATGTTGCCCGGCGACTTGATCTGGATTTCTCCCTCCTCCGTGATGCGGGTCTCGACGTTCTTGCCCGGTACGCCAACATAGCCCGGCCGGCGTTGGCTGGGTGTCGACATGTGGGAATAGGCGAAATCTTCGCTCATGCCGTAGCCTTCGAGCAGTTGCAACCCCAGTGACTCGTACCAGAGAATAAGTTCAGCAGGAATAGGTGCAGAGCCGCTGCCCGCAATGCGCACGTGGGCGAGGCCAAGACTGTCGAGAATCTTGCGTCGCATGATGCGGCCGATGAGCGGAAGCTTCAGCAGTCGCGCCAGCTTTCCCTCGGGCATTTTCTGGAATACCCCCAGCTGGAATTTGAGCCACAGGCGCGGTACAGAGATAAACAGGGTAGGTCGTGCTCGATGCAGGTCCTGGACAAACGTCTCCAGTGTTTCCGCAAAATAGATACGGTTACCTGCGAAAAAAGAGCCGCATTCCACCGTGGCCCGCTCGAATACATGGGCCAAAGGCAGGTAGGAAAGAATTCTGTCTTCGGAGGTGATGTTGAGGTCGTTAACTACCAGTTGGGTGGGTACTGCCGTCGATTCGAAGGAATGCATAACGCCTTTGGGCGTGCCCGTGCTGCCAGAGGTGTAGCACATCAAGGCGAGTTGGTCTCCCGGTGGTGATGGGTTGTCGCTTATCGGATCGTGGGCCGCGATAATGTCCTCCCATGCTGGAAAGTTGGTCGCCGGCGCAAGCGGCAGTGCGATACCCGGCATATCATCAGGCACGCCCTGGCGTAAACTGTCCCAGTCATCCAGTTTCCCTATGATGACCAACTGAGAGTCGGAATGCTCAAGAATCTGTTTAATCGTGGCCGCATTCAAAGTCGGGTAGAGCGCAATCGAAACATGTCCTGCCATCCAGATGGCAAGGTCTGCGATAATGAAGTGCGCACAGTTTTTCGAGATCATGGCAATGTGACTGCTGGGAGCCAGGTCAAGGCTGCGCAAATAGGCCGCCATTCGTCGAGCCTCGTTCATTGCTCCGGCCCAGGTGTAGTCGACAACTTGACCGTTGCCCAGCGGTTGCGTCATGTAAATGCGATCAGGCGTGGTGCGCTCCCATTCGTAGACCGCATCCAGCAGAAGTTTGGGGGTTGAATCTGACATAGCTTCGCTCGGGACTATTTTCACGAGGCAACTGTATAGCAAAAGTCGCTTGTTGCAACCCTCTCTATGACGCTGAATCGAGTAATTCTATCCAGTGCGCCACCCGAACGTCGGCTCCAGACTGCAGATGGAGTTGGCATCCGATATTGGCCGTGACAATGATATCCGGATGGTCGCCAGTGAGGGCGCTGAGAGTCGACTGACGCAGACGCTCGCTGGTATCGGGTTGCAACAGGGAATAAGTCCCTGCGGAACCGCAGCAGCCCTGGTCCGGCTGATTCCTCACCACCTCAAACCCGAGGCGCGTCAATACCCTGTGTATTAACGCCGGTTGTTGCAGGGCGTTGCGCAGGGTGCAAGGGGTGTGAATAGCGATTCGTCCAATCCGGTTATCGACCGTCAGTTGTTCCAGCGGTTCGGCCTCCAGCACCTGGCCTACGTCTCTTGCGAGCGCAGTGATCCGGGCAGCCTTGGCGCTGTAAAGGGGGTCATCGGCCAATAGCCGCCCGTAATCGTTCAGCTGCGCTCCGCAACCGCTGGCGCTGCTGACTATGGCTTCTGCTCCCTGCTCGATGTAAGGCCACCACTGGTCAATATTGTGGCGAGCCCGCTGTGCCGCGCTATCCTGTGCCGAGAGATGCTGGTCGAGGGCGCCGCAGCAACCGGCGCTGGGCGCGCTCTGCAAAGTGATACCCAGTTTGTCCAGCAGGCGTCGAGCGACGGCATGGGTGGCCGGTGTGGCAGCGGATTGTACGCATCCTTCCAGCGCTAGCATTGTGCGCTCGTGACGTGCAGTGGGCGCCGTTCCGACAGCCTGCCGAGGCGGAACTTTGCTGCGCAGACGCTGCGGCAAGACAGGCAGCGCCCATCTGGCAAGAGCCAGTCCCGTCGATAGCAGGCGCGGTCTGACCAGAAGTTGGCGCAGGGCACGCCGCCTCAGAATATCCCAGCGACTGCGTGGAGCCTCTTGCTCAATGAGGTCGCGCCCGATATCCAGCAGCTCCCCGTAACGCATGCCTGAGGGGCACGTGGTCTCGCAATTACGGCAGGTAAGACAGCGATCCAGGTGCGTCACCGTGGCGGCACTGGCCTGGCCGGATTCCAGCATGTTCTTGATCAGGTAAATCCGACCCCGCGGACTGTCCCGTTCATCCCTGGTGTCGAGGTAAGTGGGGCAGGTGGCGAGACAAATGCCGCAATGAACACAGGCGCCCGTGAGTTCGCGCGCGGCGATGCCCTGAGGTGTGATGCTATGCCGTGGGTGAAGTTCTATGTGCATTATGATCCTTTACATCCAGCTGTAGAGACGGCCCGGATTGAGTGTGCCCTCGGGGTCAAAGACTTGCTTTAAGCGCAGGTGCAGGCGGCGTTCAGCGTCAGACAAGGCTGGTTTTACCTCACCGTGTCGGTCACCGCCGCGATAGAGGCTGACGTGCCCGCCCTGTTGCACGGCCTGGGCTTGCAATGTTTGCTGCGGCTGCTCCCCCCTGGACCAGCGCAGGGCACCCCCCCAGTCGATCAGCATGTCGTCGCAGTGCGTTGCGGGCAGCGTCGGTGACACAGAGTAACGCCACAGTGGATTGTCGCCGTCAAAAAACGGCAGGGTCATTTCACGGATGTTCTGCCATGGCGTGGCAGCTTCCGCCAGCGCTTCACCGCCCCATAGCCGGGCGGTGTGGTCTACTGCGCGGCGGGCGCCAGACAGGCGTAGGTACAGGCGTCCCCCCCACCAGGCGGCGGCCGACAGGGGCTTCGGTTCAGTTCCCCGTCGGTTCATTTCCTGCACGGCCTGTTGCGCATTCATGTCGAACGCCAGTGTGAGGGTTTTTTCGGCCCCCGGAACTACCTTGACGCTAACCTC
>CAJQQW010000296.1 GCA_905480565.1 uncultured Halioglobus sp.
GGAGTGGATATTTGAGTACTCACCGGAGAGCTTCACTGGCACCGAGCTCGATTTCGCCGTAGAAATATGCGACGCGGTCAACGCAGTCTGGGAACCGACACCGGAAAAGCCTGTAATCATAAACCTGCCGGCCACGGTAGAGATGAGCACGCCCAATGTGTATGCAGACCAGATCGAGTGGTTTTGTGACAACGTCGCCAACCGTGAGAGCCTTTTGATTTCGCTGCATACCCATAATGACCGAGGCTGTGCGGTAGCTGCCGGCGAATTAGGGGTCATGGCCGGCGCCGACCGGGTAGAGGGCACGTTGCTGGGCAATGGTGAGCGCACCGGAAACATGGACATCATCACCATGGCGATGAACATGTACAGTCAGGGCGTTAACCCCGAACTGAACTTGGAAAATACCGACGAAATTCTAAAGACTGCAAGGGAGTGTACGCAATTACCTGTGCACCCCCGTCATCCCTGGGTGGGCGAGCTAGTGTTCACGGCTTTCTCTGGCAGCCATCAGGATGCCATCAAGAAATGCCTGGCCCGGCGCGATGAGGCCGAGCCCTGGGAGGTGGCCTATCTGCCAATTGATCCGAAGGATATCGGGCGCTCGTATCAGGAAGTAATAAGGATTAACAGCCAGTCCGGAAAGGGAGGTATCGCTTTCGTACTGCAACGGGACTTTGGCTTGGAGCTGCCTCGCTGGTTGCAGATTGATTTCAGCCGCACTGTGCAAGCGCATGCCGAGGCTCAGGAAACGGAAGTCGGCTCGGCAGACGTTTTCGCCTTGTTCGAGAAAACCTACCTGTCCTCAAAGGGCCGGTGGCAGCTGGGTAATTACCAAGTCAGCCGGGAGGACGGAGTAGACAAGCTGCAGGCACAGTTGCAGGAGGGTTCCACCTCGCACACACTCGTCGGTACGGGCAACGGCGTTGTAGCTGCGTTTGTCGATGCGATCCAGGAATTTACTGGCAAACACATTGTTCTCGTAGAATACAACGAGCACGCGCTGAGCCAGAGTGCAGATGCTGAAGCGATATGCTATATACAATTGAGCGTCGATGGGAATCGTTTCTGTGGCGTGGGGCTCAGTCCTGATATTGTTCAGGCATCGTTGGACGGTATTCTTTGCGCGATTAATCAGGCCGCCCGGCAGGAGCATAACGCTGCTGCCTGACTAGCAGGTGATCCCCGACGTGAATCATATTTACCACAGTGGCGCCGCAAGGCTTTTTGGTGTGGACAAGCAGAGCGGTAGAGATGATCAGAGGCTGGCAACTACAGTGTCTATCGGTGCGCAGGATGCCCGCTCGATGAGAGCCTTGCGCACCTTTTGTATTCTGATAGTCGGCCTGATTCTCGCATCCTGCAGTGGCACGACGTTTGTTTATAACCGTCTCGACGTCATTCTGCCCTGGTATATCGACGACTATGCAGATCTCAATGGCCATCAGGATGCCTACCTCGACGAAGTGTTGGTGCCTTTTTTAAACTGGCATCGACAGCAGGAGTTGCCCGCCTATTTGAGCGTCATTGAAGATATCGACGCGCACCTCAATGACACCCTGACGGGAGCAGATGTCGCAGAGATATTCAGTGAATTTGAGGCAGCCTGGCTGCGTATCGAGGCCAGGGGACTAGACTGGTTGCTGGATCTGGGTGGGCAACTAAGCGAAAAGCAGATGTCGAATGTCATCGCGGCGCTTTGGGAGCGGCAGGAAGAGTTTCAGGAAGAATATCTCGAGCGTGATGATGCGGCGTTTTATGAAGATAGTTATGACAACTTGCTCGACAACGTGGAGGAGTTTCTTGGCCGCGTCTCCGGCGCCCAGCGTGAGCAATTGCGTCTCGCCGCAAACGCGTTGCAGCGTTCAGATGTTGAGTGGCTGAAAGAGCGTGCAGAATGGATAGAAGAGTTGTCCGTGCTGCTCGATTCTGAACCGGGTTGGGAGCGTGCCGTCCGAGACGCTGTGCAGCAGCGACGAGAGAATCCGTCTCCAGAATATCGGGAAATTTATACGCACAATATGACTATAATTTTCAACGCCGTCGCTACCGTGGTGAATAGCCGCAGCGAGCGCCAGGATAAATACCTGCGCAACCGGCTCGCGGAATTGCGCGAAGACCTGAAAACCCTGGCGGATCAGGAGGTACTTTAATCGCATGAGCGCGAACTTTATCTACATTGTCCAACCCATCGCAGCGCTCCTTATCTTTGTCATACTGGCCCATCTGATTTTTTTTGGTCCCGGGCGCAGGCTTTTTTCGGCACGTTTGATTCAGCGCAACTATCATGGAAACAAGCGGAGACAGTTGCTACATGATCTTGCTTTGACCCTGTTAAATCTGGTGGTCGTTATCACGCTGACAACACTTCTTTTTCAATGGCTATTCCAGGTGTCATTGGTAACTGTAATAGATTCTCCATCGATAGCCGTCACACTTGGACAGTTTGTCCTGTATTTTTTTGCTTTCGATCTCTACTACTACGTGTGGCACCGGGTTTTACACACACCGTTCCTTTACAAGCACGTACATTCCCATCATCACGCCGCGACGCGGCCGACGCCACTGACCAGCTATGCGGTTCATCCTGTCGAGGGGTTTGTGTCGTTTCTGTTCACGCTGTTGTTGTTCATTGTGATGGATATGTCGTTAATGGCATTGATAGCAATGAATGCCTACAGTGTGATTCACAGCGTGATCCTGCACAGTGGCCATGACCTGTTTCCAAAGTGGTGGTACCGAAACGGATTGAGCAAATATTATGTCACTCCCCTGTACCATGATCTGCACCACAGCGAGCCCGAAAGTGCTAATTTCGGCATTTACACCACAATTTGGGATCGCGTTTTCGGCACGGTTTCAACGTCGTTACAGTCGTCATTCAGCAGGGTAACGTCGGCGACGCGCACAGCGTAGTAACCGCCCGGAAATTGGCCCGTGCGGCAGCCCATAACGAAGTCCGGCTATGAAGGGTTCCAGAGCTTGGTAATGCCGTGAGGGGAGTAAGCCTGGTCACCTCATTTTGATCAGGCCCGAGACGTCTAGTCGAGTAACGATAAATCCCGTACCGCGCCCTTGTCGGCGCTTGTGACCATTTTGGCATAGACCTTAAGTGCAGGTGTGACGTTGCGTGGACGTGATTCCATCGGTTGCCATGCTTTGTCACCAAGGGCTTCCATGGCCGCACGGCGCCGAGTTAGCTCCTCATCGGTCAGCTTTACATTGATGCTTCGATTGGGAATATCGATCTCAATAGTGTCGCCATTCTCAACCAGCCCGATAGCGCCGCCAGCGGCGGCCTCTGGAGAGGCATGGCCGATAGATAGCCCGGAGGTCCCGCCGGAGAAACGGCCATCGGTGAGTAACGCGCAAGCTTTTCCGAGCCCTTTGGACTTGATATAGCTGGTGGGATAAAGCATCTCCTGCATGCCCGGCCCTCCCCGGGGGCCCTCGTAGCGCACTACAATCACGTCGCCAGCCTTTACTTTGTCGTTCAGTATATTGTCCACCGCTTCGTCCTGGCTTTCGCAGACATGGGCTGGCCCCGAGAAGATGAGTATAGAATCGTCCACTCCAGCGGTTTTTACTACGCAGCCGTCTTCAGCGATATTGCCTTTGAGAATAGCGAGGCCCCCTTCCAGGGAAAAAGCGTGCTCCAATGAGCGAATGCACCCGTTCTCGCGGTCACTGTCCAGACTGGGCCAGCGGGTGTCCTGGCTGAACGCGACCTGGGTCGGTATGCCTCCGGGGCCTGCGCTGTAGAATTTACGGACCGCAGCATTGTCGGTCTGGGCGATGTCCCATTCTGCTAGTGCGTCTGCCAGCGTATCGCTGTGTACGGTCGAGCAATTACGGTGTAAGAGCCCTGCCCTGTCCAACTCGCCCAATATAGCCATGATGCCGCCAGCCCGATGGACATCTTCCATATGGTACTGAGGTGTGCTCGGCGCCACTTTGCATAGCTGCGGAACCTTGCGCGAGAGGCGATCAATATCCTGCATGGTGAAA
>CAJQQW010000297.1 GCA_905480565.1 uncultured Halioglobus sp.
ATTGATGGCCGGTACGCTATACCATGTAGATGCGCCCGATATAATTCCGGTTCTAAAGTCACTCCGCGCGCTAACTACAGCTGCTGTAATAATAGATACCCATGTAGCCGCAAAGGTATTGGAGAGCTATACAGACGCAGAGACCGGACTAAAAATGTACGGTCGATCGCTTATTGAACATAACGAAGGAGATGAGCAGGCTACGAAGAATCAGCGTTTACGTACTGCTTTCACTAATAACTTCAGCTTTTGGCCAACAGAGCGTAGTTTGATAAATGCTGTGATCGAGTCCGGATTCGACTAGTGTTTGAAGCCTATGTCCCCAACTGTGCCGTGGCCCTTTGCAGATCGGGCTGTTTGGGTGGCTGGTGTACACAATAGTTTGACGATCAATCTTGAGCCACAATATCTTCGCGATCCCGATTCGAGGCCAACAGATCACAAGATGTTCCATACGCCCAGTCATGTGCAACGAAAAAACCCAAACACAATTCAGCTGTAACGCCGGGAACGTTTTTGATCTGCCATTGGCAGCGCGAAGGGTGAGGCGAGGGAATGCGCTGAGTAATCCTTCCGGGCGCGCCGTATATGAAAACCGACCTGGTTCGGGTTTTTTGTAGTTGCCAATCAATCAGTCACAACAAGCCATTCTGCTCTTCAATAGGCGTGTCTTTCGCCAGTTGCGAAATCCGAGAGTCAACTAACGGGCGAAGCTCGTCAATGTTGACAGAAAAATTAGCCTCTACTCGCTCACCCGGGAAATTTGTTGGAGAAGTGAGTGTGTCACCTTCGTAGCGAACGTAATCGTGACCTAAGACATCGGCCAGATCCTTATACCAGAACCCGGCCATTTCAGGACCACAGATGTTGATAAGCGGTGTCCCACGCTTACAAAAAACTATATTTGACAGACTGGCGCCACAGATGCCCACAACAATTTCGGCAGCTCCAAACACCTTTACAGATTCAGCTAATGAGAGCTTGGAACCTAACACCTTCTCGAAACCATATTCGCTGAGGCCGTCAAAAATATCACTCTCATTTTCTAACTTTCGGTCTGATGCATCTTCTCTTGAAACGAACAAACGCCTTCCATTGAGTGGTGTTTCCCTCGTTTCCGGCTCCAGTGCACGAAACCGCGCAGAGACTGACTGTCGAAACCAGTCGCCCAAATATGGCTGCTTAATCGATGGGTGTATGCTCAGTCCCAGTGGGAATACCGCCTTTTTAATATACAGGGCACAGTAGGGCCTGAAAATCACCTCAACATCAGAAGGAACTAGGCAGGCTATCATCTGACTAATCTTGGCTCTGAGATATTCTTTCTGAATTCCAATCACCAAAATAGAACGAATTCCTTGACGGGAAAGCTGTTTCCAGAAGAAAAGAGCGGGAAGTTGATCCAGCAAAAAATGTCCGTAGTTGTTATAAATCGGGAAATGATAACCCAGCACCAGACAAGCGCCGGTATTCGACGGTTTAAATTTTTCGAATCGCGGGTAGTTTTTGATCAGATTCTGAGCATCAGAACTTAAAACAGGCTGTAAATAGTCGGTAAGCTTTGGTTGATCTGGGTCATCTGGTAGCACGGGTTTGGTAAACGAACAGGCACTATCTCCAACAAGCAGATAACGCACTAACTGATCGCATACTATATGCGCTTTAGAAACATGCAGAGCACTGATTGCAGGAGTTTCGATTCTTTCTCGCGGTAACTGATCTTTAAACTCCGCACGCACATAGGAATCTGATTGTCGTAACTGGACAAGCGCTACATCATCGCCCTGATCGCGTGTAAGTCCGAGAGCCAACCACTGACCCTTGATTGCGCGCGCGAGGCTGATAATCAGCTGGCGCAACATAGCCCAAAATCCATATCGGACGCCCATTGCGCACTAATACCCATTGAATGAGAATCGTTTCACTGCCCTTTGAGGCTGCCAGAACTATACTTTCTCGCCAGATATTTTTTCGCGTGGTCGATGCTTTGCGGAAGAAGATTTTGTCGGAGTTCGTCAAGCGACGCATAGGAAAATTCATGCCCTTTTAGACGCTCTTGCAACCCCTCAGAATTTTTGCTTAGCTCGATAAGATCAGACGCGTGCGCTCCGGTAATGAGCATTAATCCAGACGGCTTGGTATCGACTGCGCAGAACTCCATTTGCGGAGACAAAGTTTTTAAAAGTCGCGCCACCTTATAAACATCTCCTGTCCAACCGCCGCGCAGCTTCTCGCGTGCTGTGATCTCGATACTTGAAGGGATAATGTCGTCCAGAATGATAAGCGTATCCTCTTTTGAGTAGTGCAGGACATTGAGAAAATCGCGAAAGGCAAACTCGCTAAGATGAAGGCCATCGATAAACGCCATATCTAACTTGGTATTCGCCAAAAACGTCTCCTTCGCACGCTCTTCGAAAAAAGTATCACTGGTCATTTCGAATAATCGAACGTTATCGTTAAGCTCCTTACTAATGTTAAAGCGCGGGTCGACCCCAATTGAAGCGCAACTGCTCAGACACAGACTGCTTCCATCCCTGACACCTATTTCGAGGTAGGTTTCGGGTTTCAGAAGGGCATGAACCGATCGTAGAAATTCTTGATAAGAATATCGTAGTTTTTTTTCTAACTGCATGCCTTGATGGTAGAGAGTTTCAGATGAGATTGCAATAAGAGAGACAAACACTACTTGCATGTCTTAGGCAGCTTTCAACATGCAGCGAAAATATTTGTATCCACCAGCACAATTGGCATGGTTTATTAGCTTTAAAGTTATTAGCTTCGCCAGGTTAATGGTTTTCATTTAAGCGGGTGATTTTCTATCCGCGGCTGAAGGCTTCCTCTTCTAGTTCTTCCAGTCTCGGGTGTGCTCAGGCCATCGTGCGATGATTTCCAGTCACACAAGTGTTAAATGAAATAAGCGCCAAAGCCAATACCCACAATCACAAGCAGGAATGGTCTGTAAGAATGAATAGACTGGTAAGATGATTTCTTCGAGAAAATGGGTGGCGGAGGCGCTCACTTTCGGTAGACTGACTTTGACTTTGACTTTGATTTAGTGCTGGGCTGTTACCCGAACTTATGAAATCTGTATACCTGCACATCGGCCATTTTAAAACCGGCACGTCCGCCATCCAAAAATACTGCTCCGACAATCGCAGCGCGCTTTTGTCCGCAGACTTTGACTATTTAGAGGGCGCTAGGCCCGCAAGGAGTCGTACAAACCATTCTCTTCTGCCTCTTAGTCTCTATCAGGCCTACGGTAAAAGCACGCCAGAGTGGTTCGTAGACAAGGTCGGTCATAAACGAGTGCTGCGAGAAGTACGCGCAGAGATAGAAAACAGCAATAGTCAGGCGATTCTTATCTCTTCGGAAGAATTTTATCGCTTAACTATTTTTGACGACGCCACCGTAAGCGCCATTGCCGATGAACTAAAATCCCTTTTTGAGGGCGTTAAAGTACATGTCATTATGTATGTGCGCCCACCCATGGATTTTTTGAGTTCTTGGTATAACCAAGCGAACAAAGCAAACGTGCCGCGCAAGCGTTTCATAGATTTTTTTGCAGATCTCAACGAAACACTGCTGACACCGAGCGTAAACGCAGCGTTCTGGCGTCAATGCTTTGGCGACGACTGCCTGCAGGTGTTGCCCTATCAGCACAGGGGCCAGCCGCATATTGCACAGTTCCTGCGCGCCATCGGTGCTGCCGGGGCACAGCTGCCAGAGGCTTCGGCTGGCGACATTAATCCTAAAATCGATGAACTGGAACTGGAGCGAAATCGACTGGCGCGCGTGTTTACCATGCTAGACAAACAAGAGCGCGGTCTCTTTTTACGGACTCAAACCTTTACAAGCCAAGAGGGTCTCAATCGAATGAGGCGTAAAATGCGCCGAATTAACCAGAATTACGCCGAGTTCTGCACCGCCTACGCGCTGCCACAGGCCCAAAATACAATAACGATAAACACCCTGCTAATGGCCGCAGAAAAGCTCAATCGTGCCGATGCTCAAACGCTGTCGCCAATACCCGCACTCTCGAATCTGATCAAAGCAAAAATCACCAACAATGCACTGGCTGAAAAACTCAAGGAATGGTTCTGAGCCCGTTTAACCCCATCTATTCAACATGGCCGCTTTAGCCAGGCGAAACCTGAAAGATAGGGGCAAAGCTGATGCCGGCGAGGCCGCAAGTCGTAATCCAGTGCTGGATAAATTCACTAGATTCGATTGTGCCTGTATATCATCCAGAGCCGCCAGCGCTCGTGAAACCAGCGCATGCTTCCCAGGAAATACTGCCAGCGCATTGCGCGTCTTCAGTAAATAAAACACATCCTCGATGTCCAACGGATCAGTCAGGCGCTGAGCCTCAATCTGCGGCAGAAATGCTTCAAGTGTTGTCAGAATTTCTGGCAACAGCTGTCTCAGCTCAGCTGAGGATATGCGAGAGAGGGTGGTAGCCATACCGCTATGCAACGCAATGCTTATGCTCCGGCTGTTTTTATCGGGCTCGCCGCTTAGCATTGCCTTGCACACTGCAACTGCCTTTGCGTGCATAATGGTATCAAAGCGCCACTGCTGCTGGCTTTGCGCCGACATACTCGCGGCGTGCTTGCGGTAGTAAACCAGGCCAGGAGACGCCGCAAAGGAAAAGCCCGCCGCTACAGCGCGAAGCCAATAATCATAGTCTTCACAGGCCCCAAGGCTCTCATCGAAGCCACCAACCTTGTCAACCACATTACGCCTGAGCAAGTAGGCATGTGGCGGAGCGATATTGAAATGGGCAAGATGCAGGCGCAGTTTTGATTTTGGTAAATGCCAATGCCCAAAAGGGGAACGGAGCTGCGGGCGGCGGGAAAAATTGCGGCTTGTACACACCGCCACATCTACCTCGGGGTTGCGGCTCAAAAATCTCACCCTTTGGGCGATAGAATCCGGATGCAATACATCATCGGCATCTAAAAACAGAACGTACTGCCCGCGTGCCGCTTCTATGCCTGTGTTGCGGGCGGCCGAAAGACCCGCATTGGCTTTATGTATAACCTCCAAACGTCCGCCGTAGGTTGCTGCTACATCGGTGGTATTATCAGTAGAGCCGTCATCAACCAGAATCAGTTGAACCGCTTGATAGGATTGCCTCAACACGCTGTCTAAACATGGGGGCAGATAATGGGCGTAGTTGTAACAGGGCACAATAACGGAAACCAAGGGTTGACCGCTTTGCTCCTGTTGGGTCATAGACACACTCAGCGACGCAGTCGTAGTAGCCGAAGAACGCGGTCGTAGTGGCGTTTTATAGGCCCGCGGTGCGTAATCAACCACTGCGCCGGCTCCCTCAAAACGCCAAACTCCAGCGCGGCCTGGCCCTGCAGCCATAGAGATTGAACGATACGCTGATGCGCGCTACCCTCGCGGTCTTCCAGTAACATCGGAACCTCCAGATCAGTGCCGAAATCTGCTGACCGTGAAAGCACCGAGAACGCACGCGCCTGCTTAGCCGATGGATAGCACACTACCTTATTCAGTTCACGTGCAGCTTGTTCGGCACGGCTATGAATTTGATCACAGGTGCTATCTC
>CAJQQW010000298.1 GCA_905480565.1 uncultured Halioglobus sp.
CCGACACCTGCAAAGGTGATCATCTGGGCAGTACTGTTTATTGGTGTCATCGTCGCTGGTTACTACTACGACATCGAAGGCTTGCAGATTGAGTTGGCGCGGCAGGAGGCCAAGGAGGTCAAGCTCAAAAAAGAGTACGAGCAGAAGGCATTTCAAGCCGCTAACCTGGATGCTTATCGGCAACAAATGGTGGAGATGGAAGAGTCTTTTGGCGCGTTGGTCAGCCAGCTGCCCAGTGATACTGAGGTGCCGGGTTTGCTAGAGGATATTACGAATAAGGGCTTACTCAATGGCCTGCAGATCTCTTCCATAGACTTGCAGAAAGAACAGGCTAAAGAGTTTTACATCGAGCTCCCGATTGAGATCAAGGCGACCGGTTCTTATCATGATCTGGGCGCGTTCGTGAGTGGTATGGCAGGTTTGCCCAGGATTGTGACGCTGCACAATTTTGAGATTGTAGCGAAGAAAAAGAATACCAACGAACTGGATATGAAGATTTTGGCTAAGACATACCGCTACAGGGATGAGGACGCCTAGTGATGAATGCGCTCTTTCGAACCCTGTTATCTGCATGCATAGCAGGGTTTATTCTCACCGGATGCTCCAAGGCAGATTTTTCCGACCTGGATGCCTTTATGGAAGAAAAACGATCTCGCCCGGGCGGCATTATTGCGCCTATACCGACTTTTAAAGCCTATGAGGCTTTTGCTTACAGTGCGACAACATTGCGCAGTCCGTTTGACCGGCCTATTGAGGTCCGAGAGATTGCCCAATTGCAGGCGGTGTCAGCGATCAAGCCGGACGAGAATCGTGCCAAGGAATTTCTTGAGCAGTTCACGTTAGATTCACTACGGATGGTGGGTACGTTAGAGCGAGATGAAACCAACTGGACGTTGATTAAGGACCCGGACGGTGGCGTGCACCGCGTCAGGGTCGGTAACTTTCTGGGGCGCCACCACGGCAAGATTGTCGATATGACAGATACATTTGTCGGAGTGGTCGAGATTGTAAGCGATGGCACAGCAGATGGCTGGGTTGAGCGACCTCGGACAATAAAGCTTAGCGGTACGTAGACTGAGTTGCGGCATTGGACGTCGTGGCAAATGAAAAAAAATAGAGTTGGGGACAAGCGCCGTGGGGACAAAACTTAGGTATTTAAAAAGTGGGTTGCGTAGCGCGCTTGTTTTAATCGCGACGGGTTTTTTTGCCTGCGCAGCGATAGCCGCGCCGACAGTGCAGGATATTGAGTTCAGCTCCCGACCGGGGAGCCAGTTTGAGGTTCGGCTGGAGTTTAATGAAACGCCTCCAGATTTCAAAACCTATGCCATTGAGAAGCCCGCCCGCATTGCAGTGGATTTCCCCGGAACCGGCAGTGCTTTGGAGCAAAAGCGCTACTCGCTGCCCTACGGCAACGCTAAAAAAGCCGTTGTGCTGGAGTCGGGCGACCGAACGCGGCTGGTGCTCGAGCTGATTAAACTGGTTCCGTTTGATACACGCGTAGACGGTAATAATTTGTACCTTTTGCTTGGTCAGGAGGGCGCAGACTATATGAAGCCTGTTGGTGAGCCGCTGCAGGTCAAGACAGCAGTGGTGGAGGTCGTTGAAGAAGATTCGCGTATAAGGGATCTTCAGTTCCAGCGCACCGGCGATGGTGAAGGCAAGCTGATGCTGGATCTGACCAACCCGTCAGTAGATGTAAATGTCTACAGTGAGGCCGGCAAGATAAACGTTCAATTCATGGATACTGCGGTTGATGAGCGTCTTATTCGTCGCTATGACGTCACCGATTTTGCGACGCCGGTTAATAGCGTGGAAGTGAATACCTCGCAGCGCGGCGCCACTTTAGTACTGGATACAACCGGTGACTTTGATTACCTCGCGTATCAGACAGACAACCAGTATGTGGTCAGTGTGAAGCCACTTTCCAAGAAAGAGCTGGAACGGCGCAAGAATGAATTCAGCTACGTAGGAGATCGAATATCACTAAATTTTCAGGATATTCAGGTCCGCGCGGTACTGCAGTTGATTGCTGATTTTACTGAGATGAACCTGGTCGCCAGCGATACGGTGACGGGACGTATTACACTGCGTTTACAGAATGTGCCGTGGGATCAGGCTCTGGAGCTGGTGCTGAAAACCAAGGGTCTGGACAAGCGTCAGGTGGGCAATGTCCTGATGGTAGCGCCGGCAGCGGAGATTGCTGAGCGAGAGCGCCAGCAGATCGAGGCGAATAAACAAATCGCCGAATTGGCGCCGCTGGTGTCAGAGTTTGTTCGAATTCGATATGCCAACGCCAGTGACCTCGTTCAGTTGTTTGCCGCAGGTTCGGAGGATGGCGGCAACTTGACATCTCCTCGTGGCTCCGTGGTGGTGGATGAGCGAACGAACTCACTAATCATGACTGATACAGCGGCGAAGCTCGCGGAAATTCGTGAACTTATAGAGTTGGTGGATATTCCGGTTCGTCAGGTCATGATCGAAGCTCGCATCGTAATCGCGCAGTCGGACGCCTCGAAGAATCTTGGTATCGAATGGGGTGGTGGTTATTCCAATAGAGGCGACGACAGCGTAACGTCGATTTCTGGCGATACTACCAACGTGGTTGACCTGACTGAATCTGCGATTAACGGCACGGATCCGTCACTGAGCTATCCCGGTGCCCTGCTTGTCGATCTGGGTGTGGCGTCCAATAGTGGTTTTGCCATCGGTTATGCCGCCAGCGATCTTTTCCTTACTGCCGAGCTTTCCGCACTGGAGGCCGAAGGGGAAGGGGAGGTTGTTTCTCAGCCGAAAGTGATAACCGGTGATAAACAAAATGCGGTGATCAAGTCGGGCACCGAAATCCCGTACCAGGAATCATCGGCAAGCGGTGAGACCACCACGTCTTTCAAGGATGCTGTACTGCAACTGGATGTAACACCGAACATAACCCCGGATGACCGCATTTTGCTCACGCTGCAGGTGAACCAGGATTCAGTTGGCGAACTGGTTCCCAGTGGCCGTGGTGGATTTATTCCCTCTATCGACACCACCCAGCTTGATACGCAGGTGCTGGTGGGTAATGGAGAAACCGTGGTCCTCGGCGGTATCTTCAAGACAGAGGATATCGAGTCCATAAACAAAGTGCCCTACTTCGGTGATATTCCCTACGTCGGTGCTTTTTTCCGCAGTGAGTCGACCTCGCACAAGAAGACTGAAACACTGATTTTCATCACGCCGCGTATCCTTGCCGATACGCTTCTGGATTAGGCCCGACCAGAGCAATATGCCAGTCCTTCATAGAGTTTTCCTCGTCGGCCCCATGGGGGCCGGTAAGACCACGATTGGCAAGTACCTCGCCCAGCATCTGAAGTTGCAGTTTTCGGATACAGACACTGAAATAGAGCAGCGGACCGGGGCCGATATCCCCTGGATCTTTGATGTCGAGGGCGAGGAGGGTTTTCGGGACCGGGAACAGCAGGTCGTAGCCGAGATGACGGAGTGGGATAACCTGGTGCTCGCTACGGGCGGTGGTGTTGTTCTGCGGAAAGAAAATCGAACCGCGCTGGCGGCCAGAGGATTTGTGGTATACCTCTATGCGTCTGTGGAGGAACAGGCGCGTCGTACCCGGCGGGACCGGCGCCGGCCTTTGTTACAGAAAGGTGATCCAGAGGAAATCCTTGGTGACCTGATGGCGCTGCGTGATCCCCTGTACCGGGAAATTGCCGACCACATTATCGAGACGGATGCCTGTAGCCCCAAGACCGTCGCTCAGCGACTGGTCAAGGAATTGACCGCTACCTGAGCGACCTCTGGCTCTGGCTTAGTGGGCTAGGTCGTGCGGACAAGGCGTTATGGATGTCCATCTTTTTCGGCCCGGAGGAATTAACGTGTCGTTGTTAATGCATACCTTGCATGTAGATCTTGGTGAGCGCACCTACCCTATTTATATTGGTCGAGACTTGCTGTCGGATGACTCCCTACTGTCCCAGCACGTTAGTGGCTCCCAGGTGGTGATCATCAGCAATGAAACCGTGGCGCCACTCTACGTGGAAAAAGTGCGGGCTGCGCTGGGTTCGCGCGACTTGGTAACGGAGATAGTGCTGCCCGACGGAGAGCAGTATAAGACGCTTGAAACGTTGTCCCATATCTTTGACCGGGTAATGGAGCATCGGCACAATCGTGATACTACCTTCATCGCCGTAGGCGGGGGAGTTGTCGGCGACGTGGCTGGCTTTGCCGCGGCAAGCTATCAACGCGGCGTGAATTTTCTGCAGGTCCCTACCACGCTATTATCCCAGGTGGACTCGTCAGTGGGTGGCAAGACGG
>CAJQQW010000299.1 GCA_905480565.1 uncultured Halioglobus sp.
AATCACCTCTGCCGCTAGCGCTTGAGGGAGCCCCTTGAATGGGCTATCCTCGCGTCCCTCTTAGGACCATAGCTCAGTTGGTTAGAGCGCTACCTTGACATGGTAGAGGTCGGCGGTTCGAATCCGCCTGGTCCTACCAAACGTGAGACCCTCGCCATCGGCGGGGGTTTTTCGTTTGAAAGCTAGTCCGGAGGAGACCGCCGACAGCGGTTCGACAAAATGCGACTACAGGCGCATTTTGGTCGCCAGAGCGCAGCGGCGGCGCCCCAAAGGGGTGAGAGCGCGCAAAGCAAGCGCGCTCGAGACAATCCGCCTGGTCCTACCAAATGACAAACCCTCGCCATCGGCGGGGGTTTTTCGTTTGAGGGTTTCGCTGGTTTGAAGCGCCGAAGGCGGTCGACAAATCACGACCCAAGGAGTGATTTGCATGGAGTCGCTTGCGACGACACCCGAAGGGTCAAAACGCGAGAGGCAATCGCGTTTTGATTAATCCGCCTGGTCCTACCAAAATTGACGTAGGTCATTGATTTACCGAAAGTCGCACCAGCCACAGTGGACCAAAAACGCCCGATTTAAGGTATTGATCTACAAGCGATGAACGGAGGTCGAAATGACTGTCTTTCGAGAAGTTTCAGAGGCTTGGATTGCCTCTAAAGAGCACTGCGCCGGCTCACTAGGCCGGATTCAATTTTGGGTCGATCAATTCGGTCCCATACCCATTACCGAAATTAGCGAAGATGACGTTGATAAGGCGCTGGAAGCCTTAGTCGCGCGGGGTAAACTCAAACCCGGCATAAACGGCAAACCAGCCAAGCCCACAGGCGAGCCACTGGCGGGTAGCACGATCAACCGTTTTATCTCCACATTGGCTGGCATCTTCAAGTATGCGAGACGAGTGCGCGCCCTGCCGCGCTCTCATACGCCGCCCACACGAGGCATCGAAAAGGCGCCTGAACCCGTCGATCCCGACAAATACTTTCGACCCGAAGAGGTCGATGACCTCGTAAAAGTTGCTCGAGTTGTCGATCAAAAATGGCGAAAAATGATTTCGACCGAACCGTTGGCGTTCACCCCACCAGCGCCGAGGAGTTTGTCACCATGCGTGAGTCGGTAAAAAATTAATACCGACCGTGTAGTTGTGCCCACTCTCACCCACGACCACTGCGCTAACGCTGAAAAAATTTGGAATCATCATGAATTAACAAAGCCATCCGCGGCCCTGCTCACCCTCAACGTGTAAATTGACATAGCTCTCGTGGCGAGCATTTCGAGGGAGCTGAGTGTGATCGAGTCCGTTCTGCGCGAGGCTCCCTCAATTTTTACACCGCCTTTTCTTGCTAGTGCAAATTTTCGCTACGAACCAAACCAACGGTATGGCTGGCGAATATCTCCGCAATTGGCCGCCAGAACTTAATGTGACAGGAATTCCCTGATGATTAAATTATGATCCGAGCTGAAGAATCTTCGTTTCAGCAGTGGCTCCGAGTCGCCAGCAGCAGGCCCGTCATTCGCCAAAGCACAAAAGTGTCGATGATCGTCGGTACAATCCTGATCGGGATCAATCAAGGCAATCTCATACTCGTTGGATCTCTCTCGCCGGACCTCTTCTGGAAGGTGCCGCTTACTTATTGCGTACCATTCGCTGTATCCACCTATGCCGCAGTAAACGCGATCATTACCAGAGGACTTGACTAGGCCTGAGAGGTGGAAGAAACCTGAAAAAACAACGGCGAGTAGGTTCAATCGTACGAATTCGTCGTGTGAAGGCTAATCGCGCGCGCAATAAAGGCCTAAAACGAAATGGCTTATTCGTCAGGAGCGCTAACAACCATGGCTGCAGCACTTTCTCGCAATTGTTTGGCACTGCTGAGGTAGTAGTTTCTGGCCGTCGTGGTGATTACCACTTCCGCCAGTTTTGTCATAGCGTCCGCTTTGCGCAGCTTTGCATCTGTCGATCTAGGCTCAAGAGCGAGGATATAGTCGGAGAGTTTCAGCACCCACTGGTAGTCACCCTCCTCCATGGCCGCTTCCGACTGAGCACGCAGTTGTGATATTCCACCTGCCATTTTAGCGAGGCGGGTTGCTTCTTCCTTGTCAGTTAACGGGAAGAGATTAGTCGCATTGCCATCAAACCACCCCAGATACCCAGCAAAAATTGATCTGACGGCCCATTCTGGGTTGCCGTAATGCGGTCGGAGATAGTCCAGCGTCAGGTACTTTTCAGGCAACTGGACGTATTCAATGAGCTGGTTCGGCGTCAATCCTTCGTTGATTCCCTCAACCGTCTTATCGAACACAAACTGAATCGCATCGCGGTAGTTGGTGAGCATTTCGGCCGCTACTTCTGACCCCACAATCGGTCGCGTGTGACCAGGTACTAAGACTTCAGGCTGCTCATTGAACATAGCGTCAACTGTCATCGCCCATGTTCTGACATCGCGATACGCTGAACCCCGAATCGGAGAGAGGTTGGGCCATGACTTGTAGAAATTGTCCCCCGCGAAGAGCACCGCCTCTTTGGGGAACCAAATGTACAGCGCATCGCTGGTCTCCCCATCAGCCACCACCAGGTCGAGATCTACCCCGGCGAAAGACACGCGAGTGCGATCGTCGGTCGTAAAGTGCGTCGGCTTGGCCTCGTGAGCGGATTCAAAAACCGCACCCCCGCGTTTTGGCCAATAAGCCTTGGCAATTCCATTATTGATGCGCTGCTCAGGTTTCAGCATAAAGCCCGCCTGCATCGCCCCCCGCTTTCGCTGTCGGTTTATCCCCGCCTCGCGCAAGGTATTGGATTCATCCTGAAGCCCCTCCCGAGCCCAGACTTGCACATCTCCAGAATCGACAAACGCGGCGAGACCACCCAAGTGGTCAGGATGGCCATGAGTGATTACGACGCCGACAACTGGCTTCTCGCTGATCTTCCGAAAGTCCTCCCGGATTTCGGCGCCACTAACAGTGTCGATGCCAGTGTCTATGATGACCAGACCGTCCTCACCCACGATCATGCTTACCGCTGAGACTGCATAACCCACCGCTACATAGACGCTGTCGGATACTTTGATGATGTCCTTCTCAAACTCTGCATTTCTAAGTTTGAGTTCCCGCGTGGCCTCAGTATCGGCAAAAGCAAAGCCGCCACTGAGAATTAACGCCACTGTCATCAAGCTACGCAGATACAAGGACACGCTACACATTCACCAATTCACCAATTCACTGTTTAAACAACGGGGAACAACCATCGAAACCCACCAATATCTTTATCTAGAAATTGAAGCGACCCTGAATCGCGACTTGCCGGCCGGGAGCCATGAACACCAATGTCGGTATTGCCGGCGTTACTCCTTGCTCCGGCAATAGATTCATCATACGGCCGTGATTCGCACCAGTGCCCACGTTCTCATCATTGAGGTTTGTGCCGATTAAAGAAACACGCCACTTACCGTCGGCACTCGCCAGGAACAAACTGGCGTTGAACTTACCATAGGCCTCCTGCACATCAGCGGTAGGGTGATTTGTGGTCCCTATAAACTGATCATCCCGCCAGTTATAGGCAGCCCGCCAGCCCCACTCCATGTTCGCCGCAAAGGAGTATGCGCCATCAACCGAAAAGATGTACTGCCACTCTGGGGCGTATGACACGCTTTGGCCGGTAAGGCTCTGCTGTCTGCCAACACAGCCCATTTCTGGAGTCTGTCCTGGGTAGCAGTTAGCGCCCTCGTAAGAATCATACGTAGCATCGGTGTAGGCAAATGCAGCCGAGATTCGGTGCGAAGCGTCTGGCAGCCAGATGAAATCGCCCTCAACACCTTCAGACGTAGTTTGACCTGCGTTAACGATATTTTGTGCGGTGATGACTGGATCAAATGCGGCGACTTGCAGGCCCTGCACTTCAGTAGACCAGGCGGACCAATTTACCTGCAGCGTGCTCGCCAACAGGGTGTGCTTGCCGCCCGCCTCAAAGCTCTCGGCAGTTTCTCCGTCAAATTCGATCTCTGCGGCCGTTAGTGCGCCACCACCCACCGGCCACAATTGATAACCGCCGCCCTTGAATCCCTCTGAGTAGCTGACGTACAACATGTGCTCGTCGCTAGGTTGCCAGGTCAGCACAGCATTAGGAGAGAAGTCGTCCTCGCTTCGGGAAAAACTACCGCCATTGGATCCCGACACCAACGGGCCGTAACAGCCCACTGTTCGGCCATTCAAATCTCTTCGGGGCCCACCAAGTGAGGGAAGCGATGTGCAGCCACCACCCCCGGCGAAATCGGTACCGGGCAGAGGTGTTCCACCACCCATTTGGTGCCCAACAAAACCGCTCGAGCCGTCACCAAGGTCCGAAACCCATTTTCTCCCGTTAGCTTCCTTGTCTTCCGTTGTAAAACGGCCGCCAATGCCGAGGGTTAATGTGTCGCCAAGACTAAAATCAATCTGACCGAACACCGAGATCGTCTCCGCATCTTGAGTAGAATCAAAGTTGCGCATCAGACCTCCGTATGTAGGCGAGGAAGCATCGGAGCAATTAACAGGGCCGCCGCAAAACAGTAATGAGTGAGCGGCATCGACTGTATTGTCGTTGTAATAGACCCCTGCAATCAGATCAACGGACTCCGATAGTGAGCCGAGCAACCGAACCTCCTGGCTAAATTGCTCAAACTCATCTTGAATCTGGGCCAATGTGGCATCGATAGTTTGATCGAAATTCGATTCCGAAAGATCGTTGCCTTCATAAGAGGTGAAATTGGTCAACGATGAAAGTGTCCAGCTGTCATTGAGCTGCCAGTTAAATGTCAGCCCGACCATGGAATAGTCGGTCTCCGTGACAAAATCGTCTTCCCGATTTTCACCCGCCCAGAATGCTGCCTCATACTTCACGTTATTGTATGAGCAGTCGTCAATCGGATGAGCCACGTTACAGTTACCACCTGCTTCTCGCGGGCGTGCACCCCTGTCGATCTCGCCATACTGATACAGAAGGGTCGCATCAACACGCTCGGTGATATCCCACTGTACTATGCCTCGTATCGTAAAGTTGTCTCTAGCGCCCGAGACATCAGACCCAGTAAGCCCATGCTCCATATAGCCGTCTTTGTCTTCGAGCCTGGCAGCGATTCTGCTCCTAACATTGTTGCCAAGAGGCAGATCGACTGCGCCTTCTACAGCAAAACCCTCCCCAGCTTCAAAGTCATAAGAAGTGGCCAAATAACCGCCAAATTCATCCCCAGGTTTACGCGTCGTAATGTTGATCGCCCCGGCCGTATTATTTTTCCCGATCAGGGTATTTTGGGGGCCTTTCAAGACTTCAACTCGCTCCAGATCCAGAAACATTGTCTGACCGAATCGACTACGTCCAAAATAATATCCATCTATATTGAAACCAACCGCTTGCTCAAATCCGATATTGTTACCGTTAGTACTGACACCTCGAATGGCGAAACGGTCAGATGAATTAAAGGCCTCACCAAATGATAGATTTGGTATTTCGTCAGCAAGCCCCAAAAGGTCTGACAGATTCGACTCCTGAAGAAAATCGCCTGACACCGCGCTGATCGAAATAGGCACGTCAGACAAACTTTCCTCTTTTTTACGCGCTGTAACGGTCACTTCCTCAAGCACTGCCGTGCCTGTTGCTTGCGCAACACTGACTGAGGGAGTGACCACTAATCCCGACGTTAAAAAAACCGTTCCGATAGCGATTGATGTTCTGGACAACACTGAGTGTTTGCTCGCTTCCATGACTCCGTCTCCTTTTATTCTTATACTATATGCCTTTAGTTTTCGCCGAAAAGTTGTGCCCGCCTGATCCCCTACCGTGGAACATTCCAATCAGTAGAGAACGGATTGAGGTCTCGCTTCTAAAGGTTTAGCCAAGTCTCAGGACGACTCTAATTGTTAGGCATATTGTTGATAATATCCTTCCACGAGCCCTCACTATTCTCGAATCGTGAACGTTCTATTTCAGACAAGAGCGCATAATTTCAACGCTGACATGCTGCTTGGACGACGGTTTACAACCGATTGGGGGAGCCAATGAAGCAGATTGGAAGGGTTTTAAGCGTGCTGGCGGGTCTCAGATACAAGCCCCGGCGCGCCATTATCTTAGGTGCTGAACCACGGGAGTACAAACTTTATAACCGCCTACAGAGCGAGGGCGAATACGACGTGCTGTTCTTCATTGACGAGGAACCATGGAGTCACCGCAGCCAGCTCGGACATGCGCAGCTCCGCTACCCTTCAGAGCTTCCGGCTTTATGTGAGAATCACCAGATCGACGCAATCTTTTACTGCGATGACTCAAGAGTTGAGGCGCTGCCCGAACTGCGGTGCAAAGTAGTTAAAACAGAAGCCTGACGCGGAGAAGAGCGTCAAATTCTTTTTCACAGAGCCTGCGCTACATGGGCGCTCCGTCCATTCGAGGCTATTTGCGGTCGTGCTAGTCACCCGTCGTGCCAACGGCCTCAAGCAGAGCCCCGAGGGACCTTATTCACCTTATCGCCGATAAAGTCCACATATTCTAGGATGCCCTGAGGCTTGGCTCGGGCGAATGCACAAGAGGAAATCCACGACGCGAACACCTTGTGATTAGTACCGATCAGAAAATGCGCAGGCTCACAAAAAAGAGACATCTCTTCTTCTTTCGCTTTTGAGGACACAAACACCCCGAGCTCTCGCGCTTTATCGATCGGCATTTCGTAGCCCACCCGAAGACTTTGGAGATCTAGTTTTTTGTAAAATTCTAACGCGCGCTCCCGGGTGTCAGCACTTACAGCCACCACGGCTACACCGCGATTCGCAAACTCGGGAACCAGTAGGTCCAATTCCTTCAGGTGACGTGCGCACTGGTGACACCACTTACCGCGATAAACGTTCAGTAAGGTAAAGCGCCCTGCTGCCACCACCTCTCGACTGCGCCATACTCCGCCAGCAAGCAGGTTGACCTCGAATTCAGGAATTTCACCTCCGGTACGGCGCCAGGTCTCCATGCGTGTAACCTAAGTCTTCGTCTGCATGGTTACCCACTTCAGCTCCGTGAGTGCGTCGATATCGGCTTCCGTACCCTCTCGCCCAAAGCCGCTGTCACCAACACCCCCGAAAGGCACATGAGCTTCATCAGTCACAGAGGGCCCATTCACATGGACCATGCCCGACTCAATAGCGCGCGCGTAGCGCAGCGCGCTATTAAAGTCATTCGTATAAATCGCGGAACTCAATCCGTAGCGAGAGTTATTGGCCGCGACGAGACCTTCATCCAAATCTTCGACCTGATAGACGCTGACCACAGGACCAAAAGTCTCTTCTGCGTGACATTCCATGTCCTCTGTCACATTGGTTAAAACCGTAGGGTGGCAGCGATTGCCCTCCCAGTCTCCACCGACCACGATATTCGCACCTTTGTCCTGCGCATCCCTGATGTGCCGCTTGATCCGTTCGCGCTGCCGATCGCTGATAATCGGCCCAATAATCGTCGCGGGGTCACGCAGATCACCCACACCCAGCTTGGACACGGCGCCTGTGTACGCTTTGATAAATTCGGGGTATATGCCCTTCTGCACATAGATCCGACTTGAACTGATGCAGGCCTGCCCCTGATGCATAAACATACCGCGCACCGCGCCTTGCACGGCATCTGATAGCGTTGCGTCGTTCAAAATCACCAGAGGATTCTTGCCGCCCAGCTCCAGCGTCACATGCTTGTTATCGCGTGCACACAACTGCTGGATGTGTTTCCCCACTACTGTAGAACCAGTAAAGGTTACTGACCTCACCAGCGGGTGGGTCACCAGGGAGTCGCCGATCGTGTAGCCGTCGCCCGCTACAACATTGACTGCACCGTCAGGGAAACCAGCCTCTGAGAGTAATTCCGCAAACTTAAGTGCGATCACCGGCGTGTGCTCCGAAGGGAGCATTACCACAGTACTACCCGTTGCCAGCGCGTTGGCACAAAGGCGACTCGCTTTGATGAGCGGAACATTGAAGGGCGTAATGACAGCAACCACACCGCGGGGCTCACGCCAGGTCAGGCTAATCCGGCCCGGATAATCACTGGGCAACGTCTTGCCGCTTACCTGTCTTACCATGCCAATGGCAGCACGAATAAAGCTCACCGCTTTGCCCGTTTCAAATTGCGCTTTGGAAATAGTGGAACCCGCTTCGTCTATCAACAAATCGACAAATTCTGCTTTTCGCTCCTCCAGCATTGCGGCCGCATTAGCCAGCCAGCGTTCTCGCTCGTTCACCGACGTATGTCGGTATGTCTGAAAGGCGTCATGAGCAGCCTGGACCGCAAGATCCATCTCTACCGCTGATCCCTCGGCCACCACCGAAAATGGGCTGTCATCGCTGGGATTGAATACGGTAAAAGTCGCACCTCCGGCCGAGGTACAATGCTCACCGTTGATCCAGTGTCCTAGGGCTTGCTGATCGTCTGTCGTCACGCTCTGAGCTCCACTGCTGACTGATTCAGTAGTTCAGCGCGCCACCATCCACATTGATGCACTGACCAGAAATAAAATCGCTGTCTTCACTGGCAAGAAAGTAGACAGTTCCCAGCAGATCGTCCGGCATCATATCGCGCTGGAACGCACGCATATTCTCGTTCGCCGAGCGCGCCATATCATATTGCTTACTCTCCGCCACGCCTTCACTCTCCGTGAGTCCGACCATAATACAGTTCACATAGACGTTACTGGCCGCGAGCTCTCGCGATAGGGCTCGTGTTTGGCCCACCACAGCACCTTTAGAGGCCACGTAATGGCAGAACATAGGCGCCCCTCGCAGGAACGTGCCAGATGAGATGTTAATGATCTTGCCACGGCCGTTCTTCTGCATACTGGGAAGCATCGCCTTGGTGGCCTGAAACGGCCCACGTGCGTTCACCCTCATTACCGCATCCCACTCTTCGTTACTTAGCTCAGTAAACGGTTTAAATTGGATGGATGCAAAGATCGCAGCGTTGTTGATCAAAATTTCGATGGGCCCAAAGTGCCCCTCAACCTCGGCTACCAGGTTTTTCAGTGAGTCGTCGTCAGTGACATCAGCGCTGACACCCATCGCTGAACCGCCCTCTCCGTTGATCTCATCAACTACTGATGAGGTATCGGCAAGATCACATACGACGACAAGTGCGCCCTGTGATGCCAGCCCTTTCGCATAGGCCGCTCCGATTCCCTGAGCAGCGCCGGTCACTACGGCAACTTTGTCCTTCAGTCTATCCATAATTAAATAGTCCTCACCTCTATAGCCCGATGATTGTTTTCACTTCAGGCCAGCTCTGCGTGCCAAATTCTTTAAGGTCATCCGTGAGTTCTTCAGGACACCAGTCGAGAAATACCTCCTTGAAACGAGGCCGAGCCTTGATGGCAGAGAACCAGCGCTCAACCCCTAGCAGGCGTCCGGACCACATGCCCGACATGCTTAGCATATCGAGACGATTCACGTAGGGGGCCAAGCCGATATCGGCAAGCGAAAAGCCATCTCCGGCTAGCCATTTTTGTTGTAACAACACTTCGTTCATCTTCACCAGATAGTCGTAATACAACCCAATGGTGTCGCCTATGCCGGGCGCACTGAAACCCTCGCGAACGATTTCCTGTTTACGCGCCTTCCACTTCGAGGTGACAGACTGATCCGGGGTGCTTTCTAGAAACTCTTCCAGCTTCTCGGGCGGCAAACGAAGAACAATATGGCGATGGCAGCAAACGAAGGTGAGCTCGCCACAGGCAGGATGGAGCTGCTCATCGACAGCCTTGGTCCACATGCGCATCTGTGCGCGACCATAGGCATCAGATGGAATCAGATCTGGCCCGGAGAATTCGTCGTCAATATATTCACATATTACCGTGGACTCATTCAGAATCTTGCCGTCATGAACCAGCGATGGCACCACCGCTTTAGGATTGATGGCCCGATACTCATCAGTGAACTGCTCGCCGGCAAGAATATCGATGTAGTGAGATTGATCGACCCCAACCCCCTTTTCAGCCAGCGCAAACCGCACCTTAGCGGCACACACAGATGATCCGTGATGATAAAGCTCCAGCACTATTTACTCCTCAGCATTTCAGGTGGGAACCAATCGACTACTGACTTCTGGAAACTGGGCCGTGATTCGATACGCTTGACCCATTTGGCAATATTGTCGTACGAGTCAAATGAGTAACCTGCCAGCAGATCGAGCGTAAACTGCAGCGGCAGCCACGCTACGTCCGCCAGAGAAAAGGCGTCCCCAGCAATCCATTCACTCTCTGCCAGACCCCTATCCAGCGTTTGAAAGCAGTCATCGATGATTGCCTCTGCTGCACTCACCTCGTCCGCGGAGAAACCGGTAGTAGTGCTGCGGCGATGGAACTCCAAAAGCTCCCGATTCGTCTGCAGACTGCGGTACTTCTCCTCTTCCTCAAGATTCTGAGCCATATTCTTACCGACCCTTCTGTCATAGATGAAGGTCTTGATAGCTTTGACATGGATCTCGACAGCCTTGCGAAGCCAGAAGTACATCTGTTCCCGCTGCTGAGGATCTGAAGGTTTCAGAGGAGGCTCAGGAAAGGCATCATCGAGATGGTCGATAATGTCATCAGATTCGATGATAACCACGCCATCATTAACCAATGTTGGAACCAGCCCGGCAGGATTGATGCCGAAGTATTCAGGCGTTATGTGTTCCTTCTTGAGAATATTGAGGTGGTGGCTCTCCCACTCGAGGCCTTTCTCCTCAAGCACCATGCGAACACGCATGGAGCAGTTCGAAACACCACTGTGGAAAAGATGGAGGCCCGCGTAACTCAGGACCTCCTCATTGGTTGGCACAATAACAGGCATCAGTTAATCCTTACCGGCATTAAGAAAAAATCAGACGTGACTCAGTCGAATCTAGCTCGGAACTGAATAGCAATCTCTCTGGGAGGGTTCATGGCCGCTAGGATGTTAGGACCCGAGGGAATGCACCATGCGCAATAATCCTCGTTGCTAAGATTCTTTCCTATGAGGGAGACGGTCCAGTTCTCGGAAGGAGAAACCAAGCGCAGCACGGCGTTATAGAGCGTGAACGACTCGGTTAGTACGTTATCTTGGTAAGAGATGTCCGTGTAAAAGTCGTCGGAGTAAGAAATATCGAGTCGCCCCCCGACACCCCACCCCGCAAAGACATCATCAACCTGAAAATCCGCGAACAGCGCAGCTTTCACCTCAGGTGCGAAAATGAGTGGCAAACCCGCTAGGTTACAGGTCCCAGTCTCAGCGTCTGGAACCACTGGAGTACCTGGATAACACTCTGCACCGGGGAAAGAGTCGTACTCGGCGTCGGTGTAGGCAAAGTTCGCCCCCAGAGTCCATACGCTGTTGAGGGCCCATGTCGAGTCAAATTCGATACCCTGACTGGTGGAATCCGCGGCATTTGAAACCGAAAATGCGGGTATCTCACCCGGTATCTGCGTGGAAAGCTGCAGCCCCTCAATATCTATTCGGTAAAGTGCTACGTTCAGCGCCAGAGCCCCATCAAGTAGCGAGGCCTTCGCCCCGACTTCAAAAGAGTCCACGTTTTCATCGTCATACTCAAAATTTGCTTCAGGCCCCTCGATTCGATCACTGAAGCCACCGGTCTTATGCCCTTGTGAGTAGTTCGCATAGAGCATCGCGCTATCACTGACGTCCCACTGCAGCGTCACAGCACCTGTAAACTTGCTCTCGCTGCGACTATCCGAGGCAACCAAGGGAGGGCCCCCAGGGCCTCCTGGAATATCTAGGCGGTTGTTGGTCTGGTACTCGGCAAAGTAGCGCTCGAACGCAAAATCCTTTTCTTCGCGGGCGTAGCGACCGCCGAGGATAAGCGAGATGTCGTTAGAAACCTGCCAACGAACCTGGCCAAAGCCCGCAACGGTTTGGGTATCCTGATTCCACGGCTCGTACCGATCCATGTATAAACCACCGGGATCAAGAAACACCGTGGACAGATTAAGGCTCGAATTCTGGAACCGCTTCAGCTCCGAATCTTCAAAATACGCGCCAAAGATGTAGTCCATGGTATCGGTGGGTGTCGAGGCAAATCGAAATTCCTGAGTGAATCCCTCGTAGTCTTCGTTTCTTCGAGCCCGAAAGCCACTAGCTAGACCCATATCAAGGCCCAAGAAATTGTGCTGGTAATCATAGGTCTGAAACGCCGTGACGGAAGTCAAAGTGCCCGCTTCAAAGTCATGCTCTACCCGCAGCGTTATGTTCTGGCTCTCCTGATCTCGACTTGGACAAAATGATCCCGTATTAAACGCGGTGTCTGCCGCGCCATCTCCTGTCGTATCGCGATTAGCGACCACATCAGTACAATCAACGTCGTAGATCCAATCTAATTCCGGAGTGAAATCGGGCGAATGTGTTTGATAAACAAACAATGGCGGGCCGCCAGCATCATTCCATTCGGCGGTATCTGCGCCGTCTTCATCAAACTCGGCGTGCTCGAGTTTTAGGTCTACTCGTGTTCGATCTGTGGGCGTCCAGGCAAAACTCAGCCTAAACATGCTCTCGTCACGGTTAGGTCCGCCAGGGCCAACCAGTCTGTTCTCATAGAACCCGTCGGCGTCGCGGTAGCGAACAGCAAGGCGCGCTCCAAGATTATCGGTTAGAGGCCCTGAGATGTAGCCCTCGACGTCGTTGTTGCCACCCGTCGTTTCATAAGTACTGGCAGATGCCGTAAAGCCTGCTTCAAATTCGGAAGTCGGCTTAGCGGTATGCATTATCAAGGCCCCAGCTACGGTGTTTTTCCCAAACAAAGTGCCCTGAGGCCCCCGTAACACTTCCACACCAGCGAGATCCATAAACCCATGGAGATTAATCGCGGCGCGGCCGATGTAGACGTCATCAACAAAGCGGCCAACAGACTGCTCGATCGAGTGGCTAGCACCCGAGCCCAGCCCACGGATATAAAGGTTTGGCAGAATAGATGCGCTGTTAATTTCAAAGTTTGGAATCAGCAATGACAGCTGTTCCATATCCATAATGCCAAGATCCTGAATCGTGTCGCCGCTCACCGCAGCAACGGAAATCGGAACATCTTGAATACTCTCTGCCCGACGCGTAGCAGAAACCACCACTTCTTCCAAAGCGCCCTGCGCAAACACACCGGTGCTAGCGCTGGCACTAGCAGAAATAAGTCCTAGATAAAGGCCTCTTCCCAACCACGCTCCGAGCCGACTTTTTGTCATTCTGAGATACCCTTTTTTAGTTATGTTTAATCGCCACCCTGCCCCTAGGCAGAAGCGCGCCCAAAGGCTGCGCCTAGCTCAGCACGGATAGTAAAAATGACTTTATTCGCAAACAATATGCTGTTTAACTGACTCAATATTCGCGTTTCGAGAACAAACATGGACGAACTCAAATCCATTCGCTCCTTCGTCAAAGTCGTCGAGGCCGGCAGTTTTGCCGAGGCGGCGCGTCAGGAAGGCATCGCCAAGTCCGTCATCACAAAGCGAATCAACCAACTTGAATCCCATATGGAAATGGTACTACTGCAGCGCTCCACCCGAAAAATGTCGCTCACCGACACGGGCGCTAACTTTTATGAACGCTGCGTCAAGATCGTCGGTGATCTCGACAATGCGAAATCCGCAGTGAGCACCATGGAGTGGGGCCTGAGCGGGACATTCCGCGTCAGTTGTATTTCGTCTTTCACCTCAGTGTGCCTCGCTCAGGACCTGTGTGAATTCGGTCGCGATCATCCCGACCTGAGTATCGACCTTCAGCAGCACGATAGGTTCTGTGATCCGGTGCACGAAGGCTTTGATGTGTGTATTCAAGCCGGAAACACGCCGACCGGAGTGCTCGAAGCTACAGAGGTTTTGCCTGTGCGCCGTTTGCTAGTAGCGAGTCCCAGTTACCTCGAAAAACATGGCATCCCGTCCTCACCCGAGGACCTGGCCGATCATCCTTTTGCGCTAAATAATTACGTGACGCCTACACTCAAGCTGAACCTGATGAAAGATGACCGGCCAGTTGAGATTCCTATTGAGCCCGTCATCGTGGCTAATAACATCTGGATGCTTCATGCCGCGGTCACGAGCGGTCATTGCCTGTCGTTGATGCCTATTTTCTTCATTGAAAAAGAGATTCTGTCTGGGAAACTGGTGCCGATAATGGTCGAGTACAAAGTCCGCGAAGTATCTCTCCGCGCCTACTACCGTCGGTCACAGTATGTACCGATGAAAGTGCGCATTTTCATCAATTTTCTGCGGCGTAAATATGGCGACCTACCCCCTTGGGATCTACGAGTAATGGAGAAAATGCCGGAGTTAAAGCTACTCCCCGAATCCTAGGCCCTTCTCGCTTCGGTATCTGACGGCGGTCACAAGGACAATCTCTGGAAAGGCACTATCGCGACCCGCCAGACACAGAAGCTTGAATGTCTACGTATTCGAATTCATTCGCTTTACACAAATGTTCATTAGCCACGCAATGTGGCTTTAATGAATGCTCGGCCTATCGATTCCGGATACCTACAAAAAACCAAATCGGAGCCACGCGAAGATGAATGAGTTTTCTCAGGGTTGGAGGCCTCTGCTAGCCGCCACTATCGGCACCATGTGCGGCATTTTCACTCTGACGAACTACTCGCAGGGGTTTTTTGTAGGCCCCGTCACGGCAGAGTTTGGTTGGACACCGCCGCAGTTTTTCCTGAGCTACACCGTCATGATGTGTCTAGGCCTTATCACTGGCCCCATTGTTGGTTCTCTGGTCAAACGACATGGATTGCGCAGTATCGGCATATTCGGGCTCATTGGGCACTCCCTGGCTTACGTGCTCCTTTCATTCAACACGGGGTCCTTGGCCGTCTGGTGTGCAAGTTGGGCGCTGCTCGGTTTGCTTGGAGCAGGCTCCTTGCCAATAGTGTGGACCGGCGTCCTTAATGGCTGGTTCACAAAGCACCGTGGCAAGGCTATTGGGATCACGATGATGGGAACGGGGTTGGGAGCCTTCATACTTCCGCCCATTGTGGAGTTCGTAATCTCAAATTATGGCTGGCGTCTGGGGTACAGAACTATCGGATTGGGAGCGATGTGCATATCACTGCCGATTGTTTTCTCTCTGTTTCGCGAGAACACCACAGCGCAAACCGGAGACGCGGGTGCGACAGGGCCGACTTCATGGGGCATTACTCGCTCTCAGGCCATGCGAACTACTAATTTCTGGCTACTTGGCGCCGTAATGTTCGTAACTGTTATCGTTCTTACCGGCTTGTTGTCCAACTTCCCGCGAATCATGGGCGAACAAGGTTTCGCGCCAAGCGCGATTGCAGGCATCGCATCGGTAATGGGTATTACCGTGGTGATTGGTCGTCTTGCGGTTGGGATCCTAGTCGATAAGTTTTGGGCGCCCGGTGTCGCCGCCGTTTTTTTTATGCTCCCGACCATCGCTCTTCTAATAATCTTAAGAGGGGATGTGGGTACTTCAACCGCAATGATGATCGCTATCATGATTGGTCTGGCGGCCGGAGCTGAGCTGGATCTGCTGGCATACCTGACAAGTACGTTCTTTGGACCAGACCATTACCCGGAGATTTTCGGCGCCATCATTGCCTTTTTCTTAGTGGGTGCGGGCATTGCCCCACCGCTGTTCGGGGCTGTCGCGCAGGCCACAGGCGGCTACGCGACAATGCTTAGCGTGGCCGTGGGTATGCTTGTAGCCTGTATCGCCATGTTCCTGGCTATGGGGCGTTACCCAGAGCAGGTACGATCGCCTTAAAGCAAGCCGCAGATCCGCAAAGCTATACTCCAGCTGGAGCTGCAGTGCCACACCAAGCGCGCTAACGGCCTGATCTCGAGATAGATCGCAGCCAAGCCGTCTACTTTCAAAACCCTTAATCAGTCGGTAGCGGTTCCGGCGGCAGGATGCGGAAAGGCCCCTCAGGCAATACGACATTGTTCTCTGCTACGTAGCGCTCCCACGCCGCCTCAAGCTTGGCAAGCGTCTCGGGCTCGTCCTCAGCGAGGTTGTTCTGCTCAGCAGGATCAGCATCGAGATCAAACAGCAGCCAACGATCATCGCTTAGAGGCTTTGGCATCCGCACGGCCTTCCAATTGCCGACCTTAATTGCTCGGCGGCCCCAGATTTCCACGCCGACATAATCCCCATCGGTTCGCACGGAGTCAGATTCGTTTTTCATAAGCCGAGTGATGCTACGTCCCGAAAACTGGCTTTCTTCAAACGGTATATCCGCCAACTCCATAATCGTCGGCGCGAAGTCTGTAATGCTGACCGTTTCCGTTGATATCCTGCCCGGCGACGAGATATCTGCTGAAGAAATAATAGCGGGCACGCGAATGCCACCTTCAAACGTGGAACCCTTGTAGCCTCTGAATGGCGTACTACTGACCCAGCCCCAACCTCGATCAAACAGCGTGAAAGACCCCGGCCTGCCCATGTTCTCGTAGCGGTTGTCGAAGGTGACGGCATGATCTCGGACAGCAGGCGGTGCGTGACCGGCATCCCAGCTGTCAGCGCCATTGTCGGAGATGAAGATAACGACAGTATCCTTTGCGAGATCCTTGAACTCTAGATACGCAAGCAATCGATCGAGCTCAGTGTCGAGCTTCTGGATCATGCCCGCGTAGATTTCCATCACTCGCGACGACCGCCGCTGACTCTCTACATCCAACTCATCCCAAGCGGGAACGCCTTCCGGTCGCGGCGCAGAGCTCTGCGCCTCGTCAAACAATCCCAGCTCGCGCTGCTTAGTGAGTCGTTCCTGCCACAGGATGTCGTAGCCCTGATCATAGCGGCCGGCGAAGGCATCAGCGTCATTGGAGGGGAGTTGGAGAGGCCAATGCGGCGCGGTAAACGCCAGATAGGCAAAGAATGGCTTACCGGTGTGCGCCGTGCTCTCGAGACCCGCGATCACTTCCGAGGTAAAACTCGTCGTGGAATAGAAGTCATCCTCAAGTTGCGGATTGAGCACACCGTTCTTGCGATACAGAAGTTTCGGGCGATGCAGATCAGGACCCAGAAGATCCGAGTAATGGCTACCGCCGCCAAAGCTGAAACTCAGCGCATGATCGAAGCCCCGCGCTCCGGGGCTCAACTCACGCTTCATTCCCAGGTGCCACTTACCCGCCATCACAGTGCGATAACCGTGCTCGGACAGGCGTTCGGCAATCGTCGGCACCTCCTCACTTAAATGACCTTCGTAGCCAGGCAGCCCCATCTGGTTGTCAGCCACGGTCTCGGCCATATTTCCGATACCCGCGATATGATTGTCCATACCCGACATGAGCATGGCCCGTGCTGGCGAGCAGGTAGGCGCCGCATAGAAGCTCGTAAACATCACACCATTCTCGGCGAGCCGTGTGAGCGTAGGTGTTTCGATCTCACTGCCGAAAGGCTCGATGTCGGCGAAACCCATATCGTCGACAACTACCAGCAGGAAATTGGGTCGAGTTTCTATGGCCGACAGCTCCGCCGGTTTAGTTTCTTCCAAGGCTTCACGTTGGCAACTAACCCCACCAGCGGCGAGCATACAAAGAATAAGTAATCGGGTTATTAGCTTCACGTGATGACCTCTCGATGGAATTTCAAGCTACCGTTCAAAGCAACTACCTCGCAGCCCCGCCAACGAAGGCTTGCTGAAAGAAATCCAATGTTCTGCGCTGCGCTAGCTCGGCTGCTTGCTCTCGAAAACTGGGCCGGACCGCGTTCGCAAACGCATGGCCTACCCCTTCGCACTCGAAGCACTGATCTGTGGGTCGGCCGCTATCCTTGACCACGTCGCGAGCCGAAGCAAAAATCATCGGGTCGTTCAGACCGAAGTGAAACCGGCAACGCGCCGCAGATGTCGCCAGATAGACCGACAGGTTACGGCCATGTCTTGCCGTGGCTTTCACCCACTTCTCCATGCCCTATGCCCTTGTATTGCTATTTGCGATGCCACATGCCCTGAATGAGAGAGGTGTGTCCCTGCGAATCGCTCCTCACAATTCATCGACGCATCGCGGATAGACGCTCTGAAAGCCCTCCGCATACTTCACGCTCTTGCCGCCCGCCTGGCCACCAGAGTTTCTCCGGAAGTGGTTGCCCCGGTTTTCAGCAACGTTCTCGTAGAAATGCCAAAGGTGTTCCTGCCCCTGCATACATTGAATCGCGGCCCATTTTTCGTCCCAGACCTCTGAAATATCTAAGAAAACATCGGGCTTCCAGCCCATCTGTTCAGTCTGGTGGGGCTCAAACAGATAAAGTTGTGGGGCACCAAGAACCTGTTCCTCAGGATTATGACCCCAGGCCTGCGCAATCATGCGGCATTGCATCGCGACCTCCGTGGCATACATATGGTCGGTGTTATAGGGATCGTACTTGGAATGGCTCAGCATGAAGGTGGGCTGTACCTTACGGATCAGATCGACAATTTTGTATTTGCCGTCTGTATCTATCTCCAGCGGATAATCACCAAAATCAAAGAACTGAATATCGTGGGCATTGAGCGCGGCTGCCGCTGCTTCGGCCTCATCACGCCGAACGGCTTTCACTTCGTCCAGACTCATATTGCCTTTTTTCCACAGCTTGGCGGATTCACCCCTTTCGCCGAAAGACAGGCAGGCGATCGTGACGTCATAGCCGCGCTTCTGATGGAGTGCGATGGCGCCACCGCACCGCCAAACAAAGTCCGCCGCGTGGGCACTGATTACCAGAACTGATTTGTTGTCACTCATTTTTTTCTATACCTCATGGTCCATGTTCATAGCCGTTGTCTATGCTTCAACCAGATCGGAGAGCGAGTCGAGATAAACGAGACCCGCCTCTTCTAGGCGCGGGCGCATGTTGTACATATCGAGGCCGAGTTCACCGCCGGCCAGGCGTTCCCGTTTGCTCGCCTCGTTATCTTCGCGAGCCTGCGCAGCATCTCGGGCGGCGTCGGCGCTGCTACGGGGCACGACAACGACACCGTCGTCATCCGCCACCACCACATCGCCCGGCGTTACGAGTTGTCCTGCGCAGACCAGAGGAACGTTGACCGCGCCCAGGGTATTTTTCACCGTACCCTTGGCGGACACGGCGCGGGACCAGACCGGAAAGTTCATCTCGTGAAGGTCGGCCACATCGCGGACACCGGCATCAATAATCAAACCGCGGACGCCCCGGGCTTGGCAGGAAGTCGCCAGCAGGTCACCAAACATCCCGTCCGTATTGTCTGTGGTGCAACCGACCACCAGGACGTCGCCCGGCTGGCATAGCTCAATCGCGACGTGGATCATCCAGTTATCTCCGGGTTGGGCCAGGACTGTAATAGCGCTGCCCCCGATCTGGGCGCGCGGATATATTGGGGTGATGTAGGGCTTCATGAGGCCTGAGCGGCCCTGTGCCTCGTGCACCGTTGCCACACCGAACGCAGCCAGGGCATCCACAGTGTCTGCACTCGCTCGGTCAATGTTTCTTACTGCCACTGTCTTCATTTATGGACCTCGCTTGGCTGGGGCAGGAACGAAAAGCACGCCACGGCTGAGCAGTCGTGCCGTGCGCAGTACTCCCGCTTTCTTGATCTCTGGAAGCTCACCTGATTCGTCGACCTCAAGGGAGATAGAGAATTCTCCCGAAGGATGCTCAACGGAAATCTGCTTGGTCTCACCTTGCGGCACATTGACCAGACCTTCGGCCACCGAGCCCGGGATGATGGCCGCCGTTGCGGCCGATACCGCTCCCAGCACGCCTACGGCGCTGTGGCATTTGTGAGGGATAAAGGTTCGGGTATTGATCAATCCGCCGTGCAGAGCCGGGGAAATCAGACACATCTTTGGCACCGCTTTGTCAGCGACATCACCGAGGTTCATCATTGGCCCCAGTTCGATACGGATGGACTCCAGTCGGGTTTTCAGAGCCTGATCGCTGTTGAGCTTTTCCGGGCTTTCATGCCCCGTCAGACCAAAGTCTTTAGCCAGTAACGCCACCACCGGCATCCCGTTATCCACGCAAGTGACCCGAACCCCACCAACGGAATCAACAACGTTCCCAGTGGGTAGCAAGGCACCACAAATAGAACCGGCCACATCCAGATAGTTACAGACAACCGCAGCCGATGTGCCGGGCACACCATCAATCGCCGTATCACCCTCGTATTCCATAACGCCATCTGGTGTGGCCAGAAGCAGTGCACAGAGCTTCCCGCTATTGACCATATGCACGGTAACGCAGGTCTTTCCGGGTTGAGCCCGGACCAGCCCCGCTTCAACAGCGAACGGCCCCACACCCGCTAATATGTTGCCGCAGTTGGGCGTGGTATCGACCACATCTTGGCCTACAACCACTTGGGCGAAAAGAAAGTCGATGTCAGCATCAGCACGGGTCGAGGGCCCAACGATGGCGACTTTGCTCGTGAGGGGGTCTGCACCGCCCAAACCGTCTATTTGCCGCGAGCCTCGGCCAACAGCATCAACAAGTATGGCGTTCCGCACATCAGCTTCAGATGGTAGATCAGAGGCCAGAAAGTAAAGCCCTTTCGAGCTACCTCCGCGCAACTGCATGAAAGGGATCTCCAGCTGTTTCATGGAGCCAACCTTGATGACGAGCTGCTAGTTTAGGGACGCGCTACTATTACAGCCAATGCAATTTCATTGAGTGTCCATGGGAAAAGTTTGCTGCTGAGGAGGCACTAGTGACGGAGATTTTCCATGAAATTTCGTGAATCAGATGCTATCTTGTAACAGAAATTCATAGATCTTTTACCCATGACCGCAACTCACCTGGGCATCACCGAAATCAGTTTGCGCCATCTCAAATCCGCGCTATATGTCTATGACTACAAAAATGTCACCCGTGCCGCCAACAAATTGAACCGTTCGCAGACTGCTGTCACTAAGGCAGTGGGAGAGCTAGAGGCAGAGCTGGGTTGCGTCTTATTCGACCGATCGTCGGTCGGCATGATGCCCACTGTTCATGGGGAAGCCCTGGCACATCGGGTAAAGCTTGCAGCAGCAGAATTTGACCGAGCAGGTGCGGCCTATCAGTCCTTTGTACCCGGTGGTCGGAGCTACCAATCCATACCCATATTCTCGATGGACATCAGCTATAAGCGCCTGGCGGCCTTTGTCGCATTGTTTCAGGCCCGCGACATCAATGAGGCCGCAAAGCTTCTCGGGGTGACTAAAGCGGCGATCTACAACTCGGTTCGTCAGATGGAGGAACTGCTCGATCTGGAGCTTTTTGAGAGGGGGCCGGGCGGCGTATCCCCGACTAGCTTCTGCGCTGTTCTCGCACGACACACGAAGATGGCGTTCGCCGAAATCCGTCACGCACTCGACGACCTTGCCAGCTTAGATGGCGTTACCAGTGGGAATGTCGCCATTGGCACATTGCCCTATACGCGGACCTATCTCACTCCCAAAGCGATCAATCGGCTTCTTAGCCGACACCCACAACTCGGCGTAACAACTCAGGAAGGACCCTACAACCTCATGCAAGCAGACCTTCGCAGCGGCGATCTAGATGTCATTGTTGGAGCCGTTCGCCCTGCTGAGGCGGGTGCCGACTTCAAAACGGAAACGCTCATAGAGGATCGCCTCGCTGTAATTGCGCGCAAGGATCACCCTCTTGCGCAACAAAAGAAAATCGACTTTCAGGATCTACAGAATCTGGAGTGGGTTTTGCCGGCCGCAGAGACGCCCGCGCGACTGCTGTTCGACGAGACATGCCGGGGATACAACATGGAAACGCCCAAACATGCTGTTCAAACCAGCTCACAGTCGATGGTTCGGGGCCTACTCCTCGATAGCGATCGCGTGGCCTTGGTATCAGAGCACCAGATCTTCTACGACCGAAAGGCGGGCTTGCTAGAGGTTCTGCCCGTAGACCTCGAAGAAACTTATCGCCCTATCGGCATCACCCTGCGTGCCCACACACAACCTTCACCGGCGGCATCGCTACTTCTTGAGGAACTTCGTCGAGTCGCTGAAGAACTTAAGCGGTGAGCTTTCGCTCAATGCGATCCAGCACGCGCATGGCGGGCAAACACTGACCGATACTGCCATTTGGCTCACGCCCTTGTTCAATGGCTGAGAAAAACTCGCGGTCGATCAGTTCGATACCATTCATGGAGACATCGACCCGGGACACATCAATCTGCTTGCCCTTGCCATCACAGAGATCATCGTAACGAACGAGGTAGGTGCCGTTATCGCAAATGTATCGGAAGTCAGTACCCAACGGTCCATCATTATTGAAGGATAGGGACAGGGTGCAAACCGCACCCGAAGCGCTCTTCATCAAAATCGCCATATCCATGGCGATACCGAGCTCTTCATTTATTGGCCCTTGCACCGCAAAACAATCCGCAATTTCTTCTCCAGTTTGGTACATAAACAGATCGACTGTGTGACAGGCATGATGCCAAAGTAGGTGATCGGTCCAGCTTCGCGGCTGACCCAGCGCATTGAGATTACTGCGACGAAAGAAATACGTCTGCACATCTAGCTGCTGAATCGACAACTCCCCCCCTGCAATACGCTCATGTATCCATTGGTGACTGGGGTTGAAGCGGCGAACATGGCCCGCCATTGCAACCAAACCCGTTTCGAGCTGCAGCGCAGCAAGAGCCTCAGCCTCTTTCAAATTGTCTGCCATAGGAATCTCTACCAAGACATGCTTGCCAGCGCTGAGGGCTTGCATCGCCTGTGAGGCATGCAAAGGAGTGGGTGTTGCCAGAATCACCGCTTCGACTCCTGGCTGGGCGAGCCCCACTTCCAAGTCCAATGACCAATGGGGAATGTTACGCTCGTCAGCCACCTTTCGAGTCGCTTCTTCCAGGCCACCGACGAGAGACACCACTTCAACACCGTCGATACACGCAAGAGCATCCAAGTGCTTGTTCCCAAAGGCGCCCTCACCGGCGAGACAGATCTTTATAACGCGGACCCCTCGGGCCAATAAAGGCGCATAGGATTGTCGACAAGAAGCTTCCGCTGCAACTCCCTCGTCACCGCGATTTTAGGAACGAAATCCACCAGCTTTCCGTCGTCAGGCATGTGGGTTTTCATGTTTGGGTGGGGCCAGTCTGTTCCCCAAAGCACACGATCAGAAAAGTTCTCCACCACGGTGCGAGCAAATGGCACAACATCCTCGTAACCACCCTCAGGCCCAACACCAGAAAGACGCTCCGGGCAGCTGACCTTGGACCAGAAGTTGTCGTTATCACTCAGCAAACGCAGAAATAACTCAAAATCCGGTCCATCGATGGGCGCCGTAATATCCGGCCTTCCCATGTGATCAACGACTACTGTCGTGGGAAGCGCCGTAAAAAATTCGTAATACTCTGAGAGATCAGCGGCCTCAAAGTAAATGACGATGTGCCAGCCAAGAGGCGCAATTCTCTCGGCTATGCGTTGCAGATCGTCGAAGGGTAAGGCATCGACCAGTCGCTTGACGAAGTTGAAGCGCACACCCCGCACACCCGCATTGTCGAGCAGCTTAAGCTCCTCGTCGGTGACGCTGGCACGCACGGTCGCCACCCCGCGGGCCTTTCCCCTAGAGTCCGCCAGTGCGTCCACTAGAGCCCGGTTGTCTGCACCGTGACACGTGGCCTGAAC
>CAJQQW010000300.1 GCA_905480565.1 uncultured Halioglobus sp.
TGGTGAAATTCCTGAAACCTATGGTGTTCCTGTAGAGCAGGTGCAGGAGGGAATCCGCCACGGCGTGCGCAAGGTGAATATCGACACGGATCTGCGTTTGGCTTCTACTGGAGCGATTCGTCGCTTCATGGCCCAGAACCCCGCCGAGTTTGATCCGCGCAAATACTTAGCACAGACCATCACGGCCATGAAGGAGATCTGTATCGCACGTTACGAATCCTTTGGTACGGCGGGCAATGCGGACAAGATTAAGGTGCGCTCGCTGGCAGACATGCAGTCCGCTTATGAAGCGGGAACGTTGGCGCCCACTGTCAACTAGTGAGCCTTGCCGCTTTATCATCGAGGCAGCTGCAGACTCTACGCTCTCAGTTGCCGCCCTTGGGTACAGATAGCACCCCTGCGCTGGCGGAGACGTTTTGTCAGTTTTACGGTATAGATTTTGCCGAGCGCTTGCCTCACGTGGAGTATACGGTCGGGCGAGTTGATTCCGGTTCATATAGCCTCGCTGTTCACTCCTGGGTCCAGCCCGGTGCGACTAATAACCTGTTTCTTGTGCACGGTTATTTCGATCACACCGGTCTGTTCGGCAAGCTTGCGGAGTGGGCGTTGTCGCGGGGATGCAACGTACTGTCTGTCGATTTGCCCGGACACGGATTATCGACGGGTGAGCCCGCGGTTATTGACGACTTCGGTGACTACAGTCGTGCAATCGCCGATGTACTCGCCGTCGCAAATTTACCGACGCTGCCTCTGTGGACTATGGCACAAAGTACGGGGGGTGCTGCGCTGGTAGATTACGCTGCCAGGTATGATTGGCCTTTTTCAGCGACCGTTTTACTTGCACCTCTGGTGCGTCCAGCGAGATGGTTCGCAATCAAAGCCGCTCATACACTGCTCAGTAAGGTAGTCGATTATGTGCCGCGCACATTCGGCCCCAATTCTGCCGATCGTGATTTTCTTGAATTTGTGAAAGTCGACCCGCTGCAGTCTCATCGAGTTTCCCTGCGCTGGTTGGGGGCTCTGCGGCGCTGGCTTGGGGCTCTGCGGCATGCTGATCTCGGTGTTGGGTCCGCCCTGGTTATACAGGGTGAGTCAGATCTCACTGTCGACTGGCAATATAACGTTGGCGTGATCTCGCGGCTGTTTCCTGCCAGTCGTGTCATATATCTGCCCGGTGCAGGGCACCACCTCGCGGGGGAGTCCAATGAGTATCGGGCTCGCTATCTTGCAGAGGTGTCAACGTGGCTGACGGAAAAAGGAGTACAGCTACAAGACTAAGGGCGATACATCCCGGCCGATTGCAGCAGGTCGTAAAGAGGCCGCAGCTGATTGCCGTAACGCCGCCAGCGATCCACCGAAGTGGCGTAAATGCCTTGCCTGACCTGTAGCGCGCTGGGTGTTGCAACACTCCCTTCTTTCTGGTGAAACGACAAGCATTGTTCTTCCCAGGGTAATTCGCAGTAGTTCAGTAACGCTCGTACAACCGGCGTTGGATTTTCTACCAGCGACTCATACTGTAGGTCGAAAATTCTACCCGGCATCATTTGATGCCAGTGTCGCATAGTGCGGTCGAACTGTAGGTAATACTGACCGCAATCTAGTAGATTGAGGTTGTAATGGTAATGCCGAAAATTAGCCGCAAAGATTTGTCGATAGTTACTTAGACAGGTGTCCATAGGGTCTCGCCGAAGGCAAATTATTTTTGCTTTTGGCAGCGCTTGTCCGATCAGGCCCAGGAAAAGAAAATTGAGCGGCAGTTTGTCGGTAAAATGCGCCGTATGCCCGGTACGTGGACAAGTACTCTCAATGTAATTTATTCCGAGGTCGGCGCTATTCGTAGCAAGCGATGCGGCAAACGTTTCGAGATCGAATAAATCGGTTGTCGTCGATGCCACGGAACGTTTGACCTGTAATGGGAAGAGCTGTAGCTCGCCGGCAGCGAATACTTGAGAGTGACTGGACAGTACCTGCTCGGTCAGCGTGGTGCCAGTTCGAGGCATGCCGACAATGAAGATGGGCTCGTTGGTGTCGTGGCCTTTTTGGGCGCCTGCAAATGCCCCTGCGCTGAACAAATCTCGGACGCCGGTGAACAGCCGGTCGGTTTTTTCTCTACTGTAGTTAGCCGCGCGTGCTTGCGCTTGCTTCGCCCATACCAGGCTGTCGAAAGCCTCTTCAAAACGACCAAGGTCTTCCAGTTCTTTGGCGATGGCGTGACCAATATGTAATTGATCACGTGAGCTGATAACTTTTTCGCGTAACGCATTAAGCCGGCTGAGATGGTTATCATCTTCGGTTTGTTGACGTAGCGTAGACAGAGCCGAGTGTGCTTTGAAAAGCGAAGGTAGTATGCTGATGGACTGTTCGTATGCCGTTGCCGCCTCCGCGAAGCAGCCGGCAAATTGCAGAGAGGCAGCGTAGTTGAAGTAAAGGCCCGCCTGCCATTTCTTGGACAGGCTCGTACCACCGTCGGCGCGCTGTTGCAGCGACTGTACTGCACGTTCAAAACAGCTGAGGGCTTCTTCGTGCTCGCCGACGTGACTCAAGAGGCTACCCAAAGTGTTGATTGTTGTCAGTTGTGAAGGCGACAGATGCAGTGTTTTTTTCGCCTCCTGCAAAGCCCGCTCGGGCTGCTGATCAGCCAGCAGTTGCTTCCCCAGCTCCGCATGGTATTCCGGGTTATCAGGTGCGAGTGTTGTCGCTTTTTCAAAAATTTCAATAGATTTGCTGAGCAAGCCGTTGCGCGCTGCTATAACTCCGCACAGGAACCACGCGTCGGCAAATGTCGAATCTAGTTGCAGTATGGCAAGGCAGTGCTCATGAACAATCCGCAGCTGCCCCTCCGCCATGGCTTTCCGGGCGGCATCATGGAGTGTTGTGATCTGTTGTTTGTCGGAGCTCATGACAGCTTTATTCTATGCCGCAGCGGCGGCACTCGTCACGTGGTGCTTTCCGCATAAAAAAGGGTGACGGTGCGCCGCCCTTTTTATGTGGAGCTTTTACTTGTCGAAGCTGTAGGTAAAACGCAGGCCGATTTGCCGCGGTCTCACTACATTGTGGTAGTAGGTGCGAAGGTTGAATAGCCCGACCGTGCGTATGTCGCTCACGTCACCCCTAACCCCGGTTTCGGCGTACTTGTTAAAGATGTTTTCGCCATACAGGCCCACGCTCCAGGCATCTTTAAGCCAGGTGGCGGAAACGTATTGCAGGCTGAATCCATCCAGATCCTCTCCGAAATTGCGCTTGCCCACTTTTGTGTAAACATTGCTTTGTGCCGTGATTGACCAGGTGAGATCGACACTTGAGCCGTCGTTCAGACCCAGTGAATAGTTTGCTGAAAGAAAGGCCTGGTGCTTGGGCGTGCCCGGCAATCGATCGCCCTTAAAACCTTCCTCGCCATCGACAATCCCCGGAGCATCATCGGTGAGCTGCGCATTGTTGTAGGAATAAGAACCCGTGAACCACAGGTTGGGTGTAATCAGGTACTGCGCTGCCAGTTCGACGCCGTAGCTCTCTGCCTTGCCACCATTGGTTTCAATAGGTATCGAGCCAAACGTCGAGGTGGTCGGCAGGCGTATATCGTCCCATTCTATGTAAAACAAGGAACCGTTCAGTAGCAGTGAGTCGCTGAATTGAGAATGAACCCCAATCTCATAGTTGGTGCTTTTGTCGGACTTGACCAAAGCCTCATCGGGCAGTGCACAGGCGATTTGTCTGTCATCCGGCGGTGGATTGGGGCATGCGACCAGCGCATTTACGCCGCCGAGTCGGTAACCTTCACTGATGGTGAGGAAGCCCAGGATATCGTCTGAAAAGTCATAGGACGTGTTAAATTTATAAATGACATCATCGTCATCCGCATCATTTTTCTCATCTGTGAAGGGGATGATTGAATCCGGGGGTTCTCCCAAAAACACAGTATCCGCTAACGGGAACGCTATTTGTAATGCGACTTCGTCCTCGAATTTGAACCAGCGTGCGCCAACGGTGACTTGCCAGGCGTCAGTGATCTGGTAGCCGAGTTCACCAAACGCAGCCATCTGTTTGGTGGTCTGTTTAACGGTCTGGTTGTATTCCAGTGAATCGGGGCGCAGCTGCTCTCCACCGCAGCAATCGATGAAGAACTGATCCAACCCTGGTGTGAACTCCTGGCTCAGGGCGTCCAGCTCAAAATCGCTATAAAAACCGCCGATAATCCAGTTCCAGGGGCCATCGGTTGTGGAAACCAGGCGCACTTCCTGAGTGAACGTGTCCTCGTTGCCTTCGTCGCGGGTAAAGGCGGCAAAGGAAGGGAAAAATTCGTAGTACAACTCCTCATTCAGTAGCAAGTCTGTCTGGTCTCGCTGGCCGTTCTCCGAATACTCGGAATAGCCTGTTGCAGATGTCAGTTCCGCGAACCCCAGGTCTGCAACCAGCTCCAGTGCGATCAGCTCATTCTTGCGGTCATTGGGCTCCTCGAAGCGGTGGGCCGCCTCGTACTTACCCGTGCCGAAGGAATCCCGGTGGTTGACCTGCCGTCCACCAATCTTCTCGTCCTGATAGTAATAGCTCAGCGTGCTGTCCAGCCAGTCGCCGTTATAGCGCAGTGCCAGGCGGCCCGACCAGGTCTCCTCGTCATTCACATCCTTCTTGCGCTTCAGGTTGGCATCGCGATCCTGCGACTCGGGAATATCTTCAATTTCCTGGGGATAAGAGATGCCTGCTTCGCGCACAAGGTAATTGTAATCGATAAACCCGGGGTCGTTGAGGTAGTCGATAGAGCCTCGCAGTGCGAGTCGGCCCTCAATAATCGGAATATTGATCGTACCGCCGCCCTCGTAGCCTGCATCGCTGGACTCACTGAGATCGTAGACATCGCCGCGGACCTGATAGGAGAGAACATCGGTTTGGGGCTTATTAGGAATATAGCGAACGGCGCCGCCCAGGGTGCCGGCGCCGTACAGCGTGCCCTGCGGTCCCATCAGCACTTCAACCCGTTCCATGTCGTTAAGCTTGAGGTCGATATAGAGCGGCACTTCACCGACATAGGTAGCGACCAGGCCGCCGCCGTTATTGTCCTGGTCTGTTGCCTGAATCGAGCCTGCGCTCAGGCCACGAACGGTCAGAGTGTTGCCGCTGCGAGGCCCCTGATCAATCACGGTCATTCCCGGCACAATTCGTGCGATATCCGACAGGTCGGTCAGCCGCTGCTGCTCGATCAGCTCACTGCTTATAGCGGTGATATTGATCGGGATCTCCTGAATGGATTGTGGCCGGCGCGTAGCCGTAACGATCACTTCTTCAAGGGTGCCGCTCTGTGCAGCAAGATCTCCACAGACTATCGCGGATGCCACTGCGGCGGACAGCGCGGTGGTTTTGAATGCTGAGTTTTTCTGCATGTTCGCCCCCCAATACGTCTATCCGCAGACCCGTGCGTGCGCTCTCGGGCAGTGGAGACGTAGCGGTCTCCTTTGCGACACATAGTTTCTTATCAGGCATCCCTGTGGCCAAATGACAGCCTGCCTGATTCGCACGCGCAACTGCGTTGGACTGTAACATCCCTGATCCCGCCGCGAAAATGCGCAAAATGTCCAAAAAATACCGCTCCATGCGACGTTTGTCGCGTCGCGTTGCCAGGAAGTTCAGGCTCTAGAAGAGGACGCGGCTGCGCAGCGTTCCCTCGATAGTGGCCAGTTTTTCGAGCGCCAGCTTACTGTATTCAGCATCGATATCGATGACCACGTAGCCAACGGATTCATCGGTTTGCAGGTACTGGGCCGAAACGTTTATCCGGTTTTCAGAAAATATGCTGTTAATGGCGCTCATAACACCGGGTACGTTGCGGTGGATGTGCAGCAGGCGGTGACTACCCGCATGCTCGGGCAGGTTGACCTCGGGTAGGTTGACCGAGGAGGTGGTTGTGCCGTTATCACTGTAGTGGGCCAGCTTTTCGGCCACTTCCACGCCGATATTTTCCTGTGCTTCCAGCGTGCTGCCGCCGATATGGGGGGTGAGTAAGGTGTTATCAAACTGCCGTAAGGGGGAGCGGAACTCCTCGTCATTAGAGCGCGGCTCTTGGGGGAATACATCGATACCAGCCCCCGCCAGCCGTTTCTCCTTCAGCGCGTCAGCCAGCGCATCGATATTCACTACGGTGCCGCGGGAGGCGTTGATCAGGATACTGCCGGGACTCATTTTTGCCAGCTCCGCAGGGCCTATCAGGTTCTGGGTAGAGCTGTGCTCGGGCACGTGCAGGCTCACTACGTGAGCGGTTTGCAGCAATTCATCCAGGCTGGCGACCTGCTGGGCATTGCCAAGGGGCAACTTGTTGCTGAGATCGTGGAACTTGACCCGCATGCCCAGTCCCTCTGCCATCACACCCAGTTGCATACCAATGTTGCCGTAGCCAATGATGCCCAGCGTTTTGCCACGGATTTCAAAAGAGTTGGCGGCGCTTTTGTGCCATTCGCCCCGGTGCGCCGCTGCGTTTTTGCTGGCAACACCCCGGAGCAACAGAATCGCCTCCGCCAATACCAGTTCGGCGACGCTGCGGGTATTTGAAAAAGGCGCATTGAAAACCGCGATCCCGCGCTGGGTGGCAGCATCAAGATCCACCTGATTAGTGCCAATGCAGAAACAGCCCACGGCGACCAGTTTCTTTGCGGCGGTAAATATCTCCTCTGAAAGCTGTGTTCTCGAGCGGATGCCAATGAAATGCGCGTCGGCGATTGCGCTCTTCAATTCTTCAACGGGCAGTGCTTTCGGGTGCTGGTCAATGTTGTTGTAGCCGGCACTCCGCAGCGCCTCCACAGCAGAGGGGTGGACGCCCTCAAGCAGCAAAAACTTGATTTTGCTTTTTTGCAGAGATTGTTGCGACATGGTTAAGGCTCCCCGGCGACCCGCCGCAGTGCCCTCCGCGATGCGAAGGGGGGTGAAAAAAGGCGCGTATGTTACCATACGCACCCCTTGAAACTCGCACCCCTTGAAGATTGATGAAGGAAACGTTGCCCGCTATCGATAACGCCATCTTGTCTCGTTTGGAGTCTATTGTAGGCCCTGAGCGGCTTCTTAAGGATGAGGAGTCGCTGCAGCGATACGGACGCGACTGGACGCGTGTTTATGCACCGAGACCAGGGGCGGTTGTGTTGCCCGGGAGTGTGGAAGAAGTGCAGGCCGTTGTGCGATTGGCGGCGGCAGAGGGTGTCGCAATTGTGCCCTCCGGTGGCCGCACTGGCCTGAGCGCCGGGGCTGTTGCCTGCAGGGGTGAACTGGTGCTGGCGCTGGACCGCCTCAACGACATCGCCGACTTCAATCCGGTTGATCGCACGGTGCGCTGTGGCGCGGGGGTGGTGACCCAGCAACTACAGGAATTCGCCGCCGCACACGCGCTTTATTACCCGGTCGATTTCGCTTCCAGCGGCTCCAGTCAGATCGGCGGTAACGTGTCGACCAATGCCGGTGGCATCAAGGTGATTCGATACGGTATGACCCGGGATTGGGTTGCGGGTATTAAACTGGTGGATGGAACCGGTGAATTGCTCGATCTCAACCGCGGTCTGGTCAAAAACAATGCCGGGTACGACCTGCGGCAGCTGGTGATTGGCGCTGAGGGAACCCTCGGTGTGGTGGTGGAGGTGACCATGCGGCTCGCGGTAACCCCGAGGGAACCCGTAGTCCTGGTGCTGGGCGTTCCCGACATGCGCGCTATTATGCGGGTGCTCGACGTTTATCAGGGCGCTCTGGCACTGAGCGCATTCGAGTTTTTTTCGGAGCCCGCCTTGCAGAAAGTGATCGAGCACAGCGGGTTGCAACGCCCCTTTGAGACGCCCACCGACTATTACGCGCTGTTGGAGATCGAGGACCAACACGCGGCGGGAATGGACAGGGCGCTGGAGCTTTTCGAGCATTGTGTTGAACAGGGATGGGCGCTTGATGGCGTGGTTAGCCAGAGTGTGGCTCAGGCGGAATCCCTGTGGCGTTTACGCGAAGATATCTCAGAGACGATTTCACGCTGGACTCCCTACAAAAATGATATATCAACGGTTGTTTCGCGGATTCCAGATTTCCTCGCCGAGGTGGAGACCGTGGTCAGCCAGAATTACCCCGATTTCGAGATCATATGGTTCGGCCATATCGGTGACGGCAACGTCCACCTGAACGTGCTCAAACCCGAGGGTTTGCCAATGGATGACTTCCAGCGTCGCTGTGGCGATGTCAGCCGCTGGGTGTTTGATATTGTTCAGCGCTATGGCGGCAGCGTGTCCGCGGAGCATGGCATTGGTCTGCTGAAGAAAGACTACCTGCACTTCAGCCGGTCAGCCCATGAGGTGGCCATCATGCGGCAGGTTAAACAGGCGTTTGACCCCCGCGGAATAATGAACCCCGGCAAGATTTTTGATTAAACTGACAGTATGAGTGAATGGCCAACGGCTAGTTAGCAAGCGCTTACGAATCTCACAGGCTATTTTTAGCTCTATTTATGCTCAATAGCTTAGCTACCGCATGGCGCATTACTGGGGGTAAAGCGTCTTTACCCCCGCCGGCGTGCCGAGCAGGAGAACGTCGGCGGGCTTGAGCGCGAACAGTCCGTTTGTGACCACGCCAGTAATATTGTTGATCGTTTCTTCCATGGTGAGTGGCTGTGCAATCGGGAAATGATAGAGATCGATAATCACGTTGCCGTTGTCCGTGACAACACCCTCCCGATAAACCGGATCCCCGCCCAGCTTGACCAGTTCCCG
>CAJQQW010000301.1 GCA_905480565.1 uncultured Halioglobus sp.
TGTTACCATACCCGATCCCTCAGTACCGGTGGTTAAGACTACCAATTGCCTGCTCGCACCCACGCCAAAGGAATTACCGGTCCCACCCCCTGCGCAAGCTTGCATCCGCTGCGGCATGTGTGCGGAAGCGTGTCCCGCAAGCCTGCTACCGCAGCAGTTGTTCTGGTTCGCCCAAGGCAAGGAATTCGAGAAACTCGAACACCACAATCTATTCGACTGCATCGAGTGCGGCGCGTGTTCTTACGCCTGCCCCAGCAGCATTCCATTGGTACAGTACTATCGCGCATCCAAGGCCGACATACTGCATCAGCGCAAGGAGCAGGAGAAAGCAGAGCAAGCGCGCTTGCGCTTTGAAACTCGACAACAACGCCTGGAGCAGGCGGAAGCAGAGAAAGAGGCCAAGCGGGCCGCACGTAAGAAAGCCGCCGAGGCACGTGCGCAATCCGCAGTCGACGACGGTGAGACGGAAGATCCAATACAAGCGGCGATCGCTCGAGCACAAGCGAAGAAAGCCGCACAACAGGCTGGCGGAGCCGAGAGCGAACAGGAGAAACTGGAAAAAGCGGTAGTCGCCGCACGTAAGCGTCTGGACACCGCCTCAACAAAACTAGAGGAGGCAAAAGCCGCGGGCAGCGATCTGGTCGACGCGCTGCAGACCGGAGTGGATAAAACCCGCGCCAAACTGAATGCCGCGGAGAAAGCACTCACCGCACTCGGGGAAGCGAACGCGGCAGTAGCAACCGAGAGCGAACCTACCGATGCTGCACAAGCAGCTATCCAGCGGGCCATGGCCGCCAGACAAGCTGAGGCCGCACTAAGCCCCGCCGAAAAAGCAAAGTCTGATCTCGACAAACTCGAGCAGCGACTGGAAAAATCGCGTAACAAACTGGCACAAAGCCAGGCCTCCGCCGGGGAAGAGAAAGTAATCGAGGCACTTGCCTCGACTGTGCAACGACTCGAAGAAAAAGTCGAAGCAGCACAAAAGGTACTGGGTGAGATAAGCTGATATGGCCCTCATGCGACTCTCATCGCCCCATGCCCACGGGCCGGAAAGCACCCAACGGGTTATGCTCAAGGTGCTGGTGGCAACCGTTCCCGGCATTATAGTGCTGACATGGTTCTTTGGTTACGGCACCCTGGTCAACATCCTGTTCGGCAGCGCGGTCGCACTCGTCTTTGAAGCACTTGCCCTGAAGCTGAGGGGACGGCCCATTGGCTTCTACCTGTCTGACCTCAGCGCACTGGTCACGGCCTTCCTGTTATGTATTGCACTCCCGCCGTACTCACCCTGGTGGCTGATCGCCACAGGTATGGCCAGCGCCATTCTGCTGGCTAAACATTTTTACGGCGGGCTGGGTTATAACCCTTTTAATCCGGCGATGGTCGGCTACGTCATATTGCTGATTTCTTTCCCGGTACAAATGACGAGTTGGGCAGCACCGCGCGGGCTGGCGGCCACACCCGGTTTTCTTGAATCCTTTCAGGCATGCTTCATGCCGGCTACCTTCGACGGTGTCACGATGGCGACACCACTGGATCTCTTAAAGCAGAACAGCAGCCTGCTTATTGAGGATCTGTGGGCCCAGAATCCGTTGTTTGGTCGCTGGGGCGGCCTCGGTTGGGAGTGGGTCAACCTCGCCTTTCTCGCCGGTGGCATCTGGCTGCTTCAACAGCGTGTTTTTACCTGGCATGCGCCCATCGCCATGCTGGCCACCCTCACTCTGTTGTCCGCCCTGTTTTATGATGGAGGCAGCTCCGCCAGCGGCGGGTCTCCCCTTTTCCACCTGCTTAGCGGCGCCACCATGTTCGGGGCATTCTTTATTATTACCGACCCGGTTAGCTCTGCTGTCTCACTGCGCGGTCGGCTGATTTACGGCGCATTGATAGGCGCACTGCTCTACATCATCCGGGTGCGAGGAAACTACCCGGATGCTGTGGCTTTCGCGGTGTTAATCATGAACTTTGCCGCACCGTTTATCGATTACTACACGCAACCCAGAACCTACGGGCACGGCAAGCGGGGCGAATCATAATGTTGGTACAGTCGATTAGCAGAAACAGTTTGCTACTTGCGCTCTTTGCGGTCTGCACCACCGCGTTGATTGCGGGAACCTTCCTGTTCACAAAAGACAAGATCACCCTGCAGAAACGTATGGCGGAGGAACGGGCACTGCTGGAAATCGTGCCACGCTCCCGTCACGACAATTCTATGCTGGACGACACTCTGGATGCCGGGCCCGACGCTGAGGGACTCGGGCTGGCGGAAGACCGCAAAATCTATCTCGCTCGCGCAGAGGGCCAGGTCGTCGCAGCCATTATTCCCGCCGCCGCTCCCGACGGCTATAGCGGTGTGATCGACATGATCGTCGGCGTAAATCGCGATGGCAGCATCGCCGGCGTCAGAGTTCTGGCACACCGTGAAACGCCAGGATTGGGCGACAAGGTAGACCTTAAGAAATCCGATTGGATAATGGATTTCGACGGCCGCTCCCTACAAAATCCGAAACAGGAAGGCTGGGCCGTGAAGAAAGACAAGGGGGTGTTCGACCAGTTCACAGGAGCCACCATCACACCGCGAGCGGTTGTGTCAGCAACCTTCAGAGTTTTACAATATGTCGAGGCAAACAGGAATACGCTGTTTGGCAAGCAGGAGCTTGACTCCACCGGAGAACAATCCTAATGGCGGAAGTCAGTTACAAGGACCTGTCGGTCAATGGCCTTTGGAAAAATAACCCCGCAATCGTTCAATTGCTTGGATTGTGCCCACTGCTGGCTGTCACAGGTAGCGTGGTAAACGCCATTGGCCTTGGCCTTGCCACCATCATGGTACTGGTGATCTCCAACACGTCAGTCTCACTTATTCGCAACGTAGTCTCGGACGCAGTGCGCCTGCCAACGTTCGTGATGATTATCGCTGCGGCGGTGACCTGTATCGAGCTACTCATGCAGGCCTTTACCTACGAGTTATTCCAAATTCTTGGGATATTCCTGCCACTGATTACCACCAACTGTGTCATTCTCGGTCGCGCCGACGGCTTTGCTGCCAAGAACTCACTCGGGCCCGCACTCTACGACGGCTTTATCATGGGCATGGGCTTTGCCGCCGTGCTGATTGTACTCGGAGGGATGCGGGAATTGGCCGGGACCGGCGCTTTGTTTGCCAACATGGATTTGCTGTTCGGCCCTATGGCCGCTGACTGGAAAGTCGTTGTGTTGCCGAACTATGAGCCTTTCCTGCTGGCAATTCTCCCCCCGGGCGCATTCATATTTACCGGCTTAATCATTGTGCTGAAGAACCTGATCGACGGGATAATCAAGAAGCGCCAGGACGCGTTAAAGGTAAGGCCGATCAAAGGCTCGAAACGGGTGAGAGTAACCGGCGCCGTATCCTAGGTGCTACTTTCCAGTACCATCAGGGTATCCAGCAACTCGTTTACAGCTGCGTCATCCATAGCCTCGTTTTCCACGTCGCAGCTGTAGGTAATAAATAACAGCAGCGACCCACTGGCGACATACCATTCGCGCAGCGCACTGTCCTCTTCACGATAGCGGCTGGTGACGCCCGCAAACTCCCCCAATGTTACGGACTCCCATGACAGTGTCTGCTCCGACTCACGCTGGGCGATAGTAGCGAGCTCGTCCCCCCCGAACTCACC
>CAJQQW010000302.1 GCA_905480565.1 uncultured Halioglobus sp.
TTTTGCCACGTCTATTTTCCGGTGAAGATATCTGGTGCCAGGGTTTCAGCGAGCCTGGAGCGGGCTCCGACCTTGCCAGTGTTCAGACCTTTGCTGAACGCAAGGGCGACAAGTGGCTAATCAACGGGCATAAAGTCTGGACCTCCCTAGCGCACTTTGCGGAGTGGATGATCCTGTTACTGCGTACCGATCGCTCACACAAGTACGAAGGGCTGTCCTATTTCGTAGTGCCAATCCGTTCTGCCCTGGGCAACGGTGTTACGGTGCGTCCGCTGATCAAGATGACCGGGGAAACCGGTTTCAACGAAGTAATTTTTGAAGATTTAGAGGTCGACGACAGCTACCGTCTGGACGAACTGGGCAAGGGCTGGCAGGTTGCTATGACGACCCTGCTGCATGAGCGCGGAGCAGGCGACCTGAAGACGCCGTCCGCCGGAGGGATGAAGAGCAAGACAACCCACTCTACAACAACAAGCAGCCTTATCGATCTGGCGCGCAACACGATGCGTAATGGCAGGCCCGCGTTGGAGGATCCTCTGTTGCGGGATCAGATCATGCAGCTGGTCATACGCGAGGCAGGATTGGGGATTAACCAGCGTCGAGCCAGGGTGGCGGGCCTGCAGGATCACCCCTCTCGCTTGCTACTGCAAAACAAACTGCTCGCTAGTGAAATCGCGCAGGACATTGGCGCCTTGGCGCTAGAGATCGCCGGCGCCAGCGCATCCCTGTACCTGGGAGATAGCAACGCTCCTGCGGGTGGGCAGTGGCCCCTTTCTTACATGAATTCATACGGCATGACTATTGCTGCAGGCACCAGTGAAGTGCAGCGCAATATACTGGGTGAGCGAGTGCTCGGCCTGGCCAAATCAAAGTAGGAGGAGAGCAGCATGACACAGCCTGATAATTTTGGTTTCGAAGAGGAAGCGGCTCTCCTGAAAGATTCTGCGCGGAAATTTTTCGCTGACAACTTCGCCACGGACAAGCTGCATGCGATGGTGGCGGCCGATTTCGAACCGGAGCGCATGAGTGAGTGCAACTGGGACGCAGCCCTGTGGCAAAAACTGGTGGAACTGGGCTGGGCCGCTGTAGCAGTGCCAGAATCCGCGGGAGGCCTGGGTATGCCTTTGTCTGCCGTCGCCGGGTTGGTTGAGGAGGTGGGTCGGGCTGCATTTCCTTGCCCGCTTTTGGCGACACTCAACGCGGTCTACGTACTGGCGGCAAGCGGCGCTGGCGCCAGGACTGCACTCACGGAAATCGCTGAAGGCCGCACTGCGAGCCTGGCGATAATCAACCGCGATGGTGCGTGGGATGCAGAGCTCACTGAAGTGGTATGGGACAGTGGTGCGCTGAGCGGGACGGCGTGGTTCGTGCAGGACGCCCGCAAGGTTGATCGTTTGCTGGTTGCGGCGCGGGATGGAGAACGTGTTGCACTATACTGGGTGCCGGTTGATGCTACTGGCGTAACCGTTCAGCCCGACGCTATTGTAGATTTGACTCGTGATCAGGCTCATATTGTTTTTGACGGCGTAACAGCGGAGCCTGTCTGTGTGGACTGCGTGCCGGTATTGCAGAAGGCTATGCCGGCAGTCTGGACATTATTGGCGGCAGACATCACCGGTGCCGCCGAATGGCAGTTACAAGCGACAGTGGAGTACGCCAATACGCGACAACAATTTGAGCACTCACTCGGATTCTTTCAGGCAGTCAAGCACCCGCTCGTTGACGTAATGGTGCACATCGATCAGTCGAAGTCGCTGGTTTATAACGCAGCCTGTGCTTTTGACACGGAGCCGGATGAGGCGGCGCGGTTCGCACATATGGCAAAAGCATCGGCGAGTGATCTGGCGGCTTTTGCATCTGGACGGGCCGTGCAGTTCCACGGGGGTATCGGGTTTACCTGGGAGTGCTTTTTGCACCTGTATTTCAAGCGACAGATGCACAGTCAGATGTTATGGGGTGATGGCCCCTGGCATCGGGCAAGGATGGCGGACATAGTCCTCGGTGAGGTGGCATGAGCCGAGTTTTTACATAACGCCAGTCAGGGCGCCGGTCCCTGCACCAATAGATGATGGGTTGAAACAGGCGACCTTGCGATGAACTGGAAATCTCTTTTTCTCACAGTCCTTTTGCTACTGGCAGGTGCGGCAGTGCTGATCGCTGCAGCCTTGCGCGGCCCGGCCCCCCCGGCGCATCGAGTGTACGTGAACGGCAGTGTACTGGTGATGGACGAGGCAGGTACAGTGGCGCAGGCCCTGTCCACGCGTGGTAAGCGCATCGACGAGGTGGGTAGCACCGAACAAATCATGGCGTCGGTCAATGAGGATACTGAGGTTGTCGACCTGCACGGACGCACGTTGTTGCCGGGTTTTATTGATGCTCACGGTCATTTCCCGGGGTCGGGTTTACGTGTTATGTCCACGGATCTAAACAGCCCACCCATTGGCGACAAGCAAGCAATGGCTGATGTGCTCGCCGCGATCAGCGCGCGAGCCGCAGTAACGGACCGTGGCGAATGGGTTACCGGGTTTGGCTACGATGACACCTTGCTCGCGGAAAAGCGCCATCCCACACGCGCGGAGCTTGATGCGATATCCACGGAGCATCCTATTGCGCTTCTGCATGTGTCGGGCCATATGTTGGTAGCCAATAGCGCGGCCCTGGAAATTGTTGGTATCGATGCGAGTACGCCTGATCCGGAGGGGGGTGTGATTGGACGCCGCAATAGCTCGATGGAGCCTAATGGATTGCTGGAAGAAAACGCCCGGATGACGTTGCTGGATCAGATGCAGAGCACCAGTGTCCTCGATGCCTACCGACTGTTCAAATTCGCTGCCGACGAATACTCCAGCATGGGCGTTACCACTGCTCAGTCGGGGGGTGTGGGGCCTGCACTGGCCTCAGGCCTTTACTGGTTCAGTCGGCTCGGCGTGGTGCCACAGCGGCTGGTGCTGTTTCCCTGGGAGAGAGATTACGGAGAGGGTCTGCTGAATGGCGATTATGATCCAGCCGATTACACCACTGACAGGATTTATATGGGGCCGGTGAAGCTTGTAGCCGACGGCAGCATACAGGGGTACACCGGTTATCTGAGTGAACCGTATTTTAAGCCGTATCACGGTGACGAGGATTACCGCGGTTACCCCTCAATTGCCCGGGAAGAGCTGTTTGAACGGGTCGCGGCACTGCACAAGGCGGATTATCAGCTCGCTATCCACGGCAATGGCGATGCGTCTATTGATGACATCCTGGATGCCTTTGAGGCAGCTCAGGCGTCCTACCCTCGCCAAGACCCGCGCATGATTCTTATCCACGGGCAGATGGCCCGGGAAGACCAGGTAGCGCGGATGGCGTCGCTGGGCGTTACTCCGAGTTTTTTTACTGCGCATACCTGGTACTGGGGTGATAGGCACAGGGATATCTTTATGGGGCCGCAGCGGGCGCAAAACATCAGCCCTTCTCGCTGGGCGCAGCAATACGGGGTGCGTTTTTCGTCACATCTCGACACGCCAGTGACTCCTATGCAACCCCTGCAGGCGGTTTGGAGTCTGGTTTATCGCCAGACGGTTGGCGGCGACGTGTTGGGTCCCGACCAGCGTATCGATATTATGAGTGCACTGAGGGCGGTGACTATTGATGCAGCGTGGCAAGTATACCAAGAGGATAACCGGGGTTCGCTGGAGTCCGGCAAGCTTGCTGATCTGGTGGTCCTGTCTGGCGATCTGCTGCGGGACCCCTTTACCATGCGAGAGTTGCAGGTCGACCTGACCGTAATAGGCGGGGCAATAATTTATGAGCGCCGCTAAATAGTCGATCCGAGCTGGTCGTTTTTCGACCACTACGCCCCGCGCGGATGCTCTATGTATGACCTGATCGGGTGAGCCGCCTCCACTGAGATAGACACGGCGGGGTCATTCAGCTATAAATACGCGAACGGCTTAAGTGTTTCCTGACTTACGTTGTTTTCTGACATGAAAGCAGACCGTACTTTATGCATCGCTATACAATCGATAACGCCGTAACGTATTCGCAAGACGACTTGGCGCTCTTCAGGGAGTCGCCGTTTGCGACGTGGATGGAGCGTCTGACCCTCGAAAATCCCGATCACGGTATTCTTCCCGATCGCGACGCGATCTGGCCACCCCAGACCCAGTCACCCCATGCCAATATAGCCGAAACGCTGCGCGCCGAGGGGCGGCGTGTCATCGAAATCGACTGTTATACCGATGAGACAGAGCGTCGCACTGCGACCATCGCCGCGATGAAGGCAGGCGCTGATTTTATTGTGGACGGGCAGTTGTCTGCCGATAATTTCTCTGACCGGGTCGATCTGTTGATGAGAACCAGCGGGTACTCGCAGCTTGGCGATTTTCTCTATATTCCGTGCGAAACGTGCGCTGGAGAGATGTCCAGGCTGACTTACCGTCTGGCATTTTTCGCTGAACTGCTTTACTTCATGCAGGGACAGCTTCCTCCCCAGATGCTGATTATTCAGAACAATGCCGATGTGCTCTCCCTGCAAACTGAGGATCACATTCACTATTACCGGGCAGTATCGACTCGATTCACAGCAGCAATGGCCGCGTTTCGCAAACACCGGATGCCCGATCCCACTGAGTCTTGCCACTTCGGTCGGTGGGCAGAATGCGCGAGCGAGGTGCTGAGGCAGCGTGCCGGCCGGGATGATTCTCAACCGGAAGAGGCTGCGGAGGAAAGTATCCAGAGCGAGGCGCTGGAGATGCAACTCATGCAGGTTGCCTCAGGGGCGGAGCAAGTCTTTGAAAGCAGCGCGCTAGTATCGAAAGCAAACACAAACCCAAATCCTATTGGAAGAGACGCTCAGCCTGCCTACACGCTGGTCGAACAAGCGCGGCAGCTGGATCCAGAGCGCTTCAAACCGGGTATGGCTCCGGGGCGTGCGCCCAACCTTGCGGCATTTCCGCTGAAATCCCGGATCGAGGAGCAGGAGCAGGAGCATGCGCGACCGGCGCCAACCCCGCCCGACGCAGCGCTGGAAAACCTGGAATTTATTGGGCGGGCTGGCGCGAGGCGGGAGATCGCGCGAACGGCTGATCCGGTTGCGCCTTCTGATCCCGCTGCCGACAGCGGCGCGCGCGATTCACTGACACATCTGAAAAAGGATAAGGTAGACGAGGTTCAGTCTGCGGCGATACCGCCGGCCAGTCTTGGTGATTTATCTCCGCTCACTGCAGCCCGCAGCGAGGACGATTTTTCTTCTCCGGAGGACGCATCAGAGACGCCCTTTTTTCTGCCGCCAGATACGGTTCCTGCAGAAGAATTGGGGGGCGTAGTGCCGGGCCGGGAGCCATCACCAACCCCTCGTCCGGCGTTTGCGCCGCACCCTATGGTGGATTCCGACAGTGCACCCTCACCAGCGCTGGCGCCAACTCGCCCGTCATCGGAGCAGGTGTCGGAGCAGGTGTCGGAGCAGGTGTCGGAGCAGGTGTCGGAGCAGGTGTCGAGGCCGAGTAGCAGCGGTGACGCCGAGCAGCAGCATCTAAGCGCTAACAGTCGTCGCTCAGAGCGCGGGCGTGTTTCTGAGAGCGTGTCTCGGAGCAGGGCTGACGAGCCTGCTTTTGATAGTAGGTTGAAAACCGGCGAAGATTTCGATTAGGCAGCACACCTAGCGCAATGTTTGAAAACAGTTCCCAGGCGATGTGAAACAGATGGGTATCACAGTTCGGGGCGATGGGAACAAACTGCAGCAATGCTTGCAGTAGGATCGAGAGATATACCAGGCATGTCGAGACGTGGCATTGCATCAGGGCTGAAACCTCGGACAATAGGGGTCTTCAAGGAATTTATACAATCCTGAAGTGGCTCAGTGCGCCTTCAAAGTCGCTGCATCACTATGAGGCCCTATGCCACACGTGGTGCCAGACACCTGTACCTATACATACACGCAGCA
>CAJQQW010000303.1 GCA_905480565.1 uncultured Halioglobus sp.
GTGCGCTGGCGCCGGCCAATGCAGAGGGCAGCAATGGCGAGGCTGTCAGCTGGCGACCCAACTGCTCCAGCACCAGGCCAAAGGTAAGAATACCGAGATCTGAACCTCCGTATTCTTCCGGTATCAGGATCCCGGTCCAGCCCATCTCGATCATTGCGTCCCAGGTCGCCTGCTCAAAGCCGGCGTCATCAATGGCATCACGCAATGCACGAAATCGACTTACTGGCGATTCCTTCAGTGCCCAGGCACTGGCTTGTTCGCGAATGAGAGTTTGTTCTTCTGTTAATGCAGCCATGATTAACCCTTTTGTGTAGTTTCCGGCAGACCCAGAATATTTTTGGCGATGATGTTTTTCTGCACTTCGTAGGAGCCACCGTAAATCGACATGGCCTTGGTGCCCAACCACTCACGCACCGAGTGCAGCTCTCCGCCAGAGAATTCGGCGCCCTCCCAGCCCAGTCCCTGGTTACCCATAATCTCCAGCAATAGCTCGGAGCGATCCTGGGCAACGTCGGTGGCTGAATTCTTCAGAATGGACGCAGTCGCTGACACCTCGACGTTTCCGCCTTTGGCTTCGGCCATAATACGGCCAATAGTTAAAGTGTGAGCCGCCGCGTCCATTAGGTGATCGGCCAATCGAGACCGTAAGTCACTGTCGGCCAGCGTGCCGTCAGGACCCAATCCAATATAGTTGCGCGCTAGCTCCTGCAGCGGCTCCACCTTATTACTGGTGGGCGGCGCGGATGTCTGGCTAGCCCGCTCGTGCTGCAGGAGGCGCTTGATCACGCTCCAGCCATCGTTTAGCTCACCCAGCATGTCATCAGCGCCCGCTTTGGCACTGTTGAAAAAAGTTTCACAAAACGGCGATTCACCCGCGATCAAACGGATAGGCCGAGTCTCAATCGACTCCTGGTCCATCGGTAGCATAAGGAAGCTGATACCATCACGCTTGGCCGCATCGGGGTCGGTCCGCACCAAGGCGCCACACCACTGGCTTTTATCAGCTCCTGATGTCCAGGTTTTCTGACCATTGAGAACCCAGTGATCCCCCTCCTGCACGGCACGGGTCGCCAGCGAGGCAAGATCGGAGCCCGCGTTCGGCTCGGAAAGCCCGAGGCACCAGCGCACTGCCCCGCTGGCCATACCCGGAAGATGGCGCGTTTTTTGTTCCTCCGTTCCGTATTCCATGAGCGTAGGGCCAACCATTGTTACCCCCATTCCTGCAAGAAACGGAATAGGATTCATACTACCTGCGGCATGAATTTCCCTACCTATGATTTTCGCTTCAGCGCCAGTAAGGCCGGCGCCACCGTACTCTACAGGCCAGGTTGGAGCGCCCCAACCCTGTTCCGCCAGACGCTGGCGCCAGAGCTCAAACGCCTCCAGAATTTCCGGCTCGCGCGAGCCGGGACCGTACATACCAATGTCCACGCCCTTAAGAGCCTCCGGCAGATTATCTGACACCCAGGCCTTTACGCTTGTCCTGAAACCATCACTCATCCGTTTTCTCCCAATAATCTGCGATTAGTCTTTTGCGCCATTCTATACGATGTATGCTACGCGTTCCGCACCGTATATACGCACGGCATGCCACCTCCGTTCAGTTGTTTCGACGATATTAATAGCCTTCGAACAGCGCCGGCATTGCATCATCAGTCCAGCGCCGACCAGCGCCGATCTGGATAAAGCCGCGTTACAGGCGCATAAAGCCATTCATCACGATAAGCACGTCGAGCCAAATAGCGAACGAGTATCTCATCGTCGAACTCTGCACTTAAAATCGCTGTATTCAACTGCTCCATTGCCGCCGTATAGTCATCGATTGGCCGATCCAGCAACAGGGATACCTCGTCGCATTCTATTGCGCGCAACGTCTCGCCATAGCGGTGCACCCGGTCCATGCATTCAACCAGTATTTCCATATCATCGGCACGGGAGCGGACAAACGCCCCCTTTAGCTCTGGGACTATGTCGTCCTGTAAATAGCCAGAAACCGCTTGCGCAAATCGTCCGGGCGCGACCTCTGCAGGCAGTTCTGGCCGATCAATGGGTATTTCCATAGCATCGGCCAGCGCTTCACACGTTGCGCGATCGCCTACATAGCGATAGCACAGGTACCATGCCAACGACTGGCCCGGCGGCATATGCTGGCACGCTACATGGATGGGTATCATGCCTCGCACGTTCTGCTGTACACGGTAGTATTGCGCTGCAAAGCGGTGATATGGGATACCCGATACTCTCTCGTATCGTCGAAATAGGCCTTGCAAACCACCACTGGGGTTCCAAAACTCACGGACACAGATATTGCCCAGATCCTCCATGGGGTCACCCCAGTGCCCCCACTCCCAATCCACCACAGCGGTAACCCTTTGCTTCTCAAAAAGAAAGTTGACCGGACCCGTATCGCCCTGCACTAGCGAGACACGGGATACCTGAGTAGGCACATAGCGCCGCAGCCACTGCACACCGTAGCTGATCAAGGGGTCATTGTAATTCGCCAGAAATCGGCTAAATTGATCCAGCTGATGATCGACATCGTCCAGAGCACACCGGGCCGGCGTGTCTGGCTGGCTTCCCAGAACCTCATCCAAACCAAGCTCAGCGGTCTCCAATTGATGCAGCCGAGCGATAATATCGATAAAGTTTTCCATCACACTGCGCTGCTGTTGTTGGTCGTCAAGCGCATGTATATCGGCACGCCCCGCCTCCCGGCTGAACAGTGCGGCATGATACTCCTCATTCCAGGCCAGCAGCGCCGGCACAGGAATAGACAGGGGGCGCAATGCATCACAAATATGCGCTTCACGGCGCAGGGAGACATTTGAACCCTCAGAGGGATTGCGATCAATCCGCAGAAAGCCCTCAAGAATAGTGCCATCGCCGCGCCTGACATCCACCACCCAGGCCTCGCGGCGGGCGATATGTCGCTCAAGCCGCGATATGTCTCCCTGCCCCTGGGCAGCCACCCAGCGCAAGAGGTTCTCAGGAAGCTCAGCAGTTGTTTCTGTCACGCGCTCGTCTCAATTAATAGCTGTGCCGTCGCGCCGTCAACGTCATCTTTTACTCTTACACACACCGCAGCGACATCCCGGCTGATTATAGAACGAAGTGGCGAGCTGTAAACAATATCAAGGCTCCTGCAGCCTCTCCCGGTTTCACAACCGCTCATCATCTCTGTGCTAGACTGTTCTACACTATCTTTTCCAGGCAGGGAGTAAAGACGATGTCCAAGAAAGCAGGCTTTCCTTCAATGTATCTGGCGGGTGCCACCCTCGGGCTCGCCATTTTAACGGGCGGTTGCACCATGAACGACACCCAGCAGCGTGTTGGCAGTGGCTCAGTGATCGGGGCGCTCGGAGGCGCGCTGCTTGGTGGCAGCCGCGAAGGCGCTGCGATTGGTGCAGCCGTGGGCGCGGCTGGCGGCTATATTGTAGACCAGCGCTCGAAGCGCTCGGACACAGAGTCTGAAAATGCACGTCTTCGCGCTGAAAATGAACAACTCAGACAAGAAGCTGATGGAATCTAGGGAGCGCTTTTCAGCGTCGCGACCACGGCTAATCAACCCGACACACGAGCATCGTAATTTCGGTGCCACTGGAGCATGAACCATGAAGCAAAGTAACCGCAACACACTATGCGCAATTGTACTGTATTTCAGCACTGGATTATTCTCCGCCAACCTATTTGCGGAAGAGACAGAGGCGTTTGTCATCGACACCGCGGAGGATCTTATCGAGGTATGCACATTCGATAATTCGCACGCTAATCACCAAACGGCAACAGCCTTCTGCTACGGCTTTTTCGAAGGCGCTGCTCACTATAACAACGCACTTGAGAAATCACCTCTGCATGCGAATCTGCTCTGTGAGCCGCAGAACCTCTCCCGCCAGCAGGCGGTAACCGTCGTTGTGGAGTACCTGGCGGCAAACCCTCAATACAACTCGGAGCCGGCCATTGATGGCGCCTTCAGGGCCCTGGTCGCCGAGTGGCCGTGCCCCGACTAGTCCCCTCAGAAAACCGCGCGCGATAGCCCCGACAGGCTCCAGCGAGCTGTCGAGGCTTCAGTTAGACCATTGATAACGCGTGTATTCTTTCAGCCCTAAGTTGCGGTCACTCTGCGTGACCGCCGCCCCTCCCACCAATTGTCAAATCGCAGCAGCAGTGGCGGCAGGAATAAGAGATCCAGCAGCAGCGCTACTACAATAATCGGTGTTAGCAGCATCGCAACATTGGTGTAGTAGAAGGTATTGGAAAAAATCAGTATTAACGTTCCTGTCGCCAGCGACAACGTTGTGATCGTAATCGCAGACCCTGCACGGTCCAGCGCATATTTGACTGCCGGCTCCGGTTTATCGCCTCGTCGCCGGGCAAAAATATACTTACTCAACATGTGTACTGAATCATCCACTACCAAACCAATACTGATTGAAAACAACATAAGTATGTACGGATTCAAGCCGCCCACAACCAAGCCCCACACCCCGAACACGATGGTAACTGGAAACAAATTGGGCATGATACTCAGCAAGCCATAACGCCAGCTTCTTAGCCCAATCAACATAATGACGGTGATGAGCAGGAAACTGAGACTGAAGCCCTGCAGCA
>CAJQQW010000304.1 GCA_905480565.1 uncultured Halioglobus sp.
TGGTAAACAGTTGTAACTTGGCGCGACCGTATGCCTCCATGCTGCCGTGATAATCAAGATGATCGTGGGAGAGGTTGGTATAGACAGCTGTTTCAAAGCACATACCGTTGACGCGCCCCTGCGCCAACGCGTGGGACGATACTTCCATAGTGACTGCAAGGACACCTTGCTGCAGCCAGTCCGCCAGCTGCTGCTGCAGAGAAATCGCATCCGGCGTTGTGTTGCGGGCTACCGCCACCTCATCAGAAAGAGACGCACCCAGTGTGCCAATCACTCCGCAAGGCTTTCCCAGCGCACGGGTTAGTTGCCCGATAATCCGACTGGTCGTAGTTTTGCCATTGGTACCAGTTACCCCTGTCACGTGCTGCTGCGAACTGGGATTACGATAAAATCGGGCCGCCAGCGAACCCAACTCAAAGCGCAAATCGGGCAGCTCCACCAAAGGCACCGTGATTGCATCGAGAAAACCTGCAACCGGCGCTTCCGCCGCCACCGCAGCGGCGCCGTTGGCGACAGCCTGCTCGATAAACTGCCGGCCATCATGCACGTCGCCAGGCAACGCCAGGAACAGATCTCCCGGGCGCACCTTACGACTGTCCAGCTGCAAACCGCTGATCATGGTGTCAGCGTCCGTGGTATTGCGAATATCGAGTAATTCCGGCAGGGCCATTATGGGAACACCCACCGCCGCCGAAGCCATCATCAGAGCACGCCTCCAGCCAGAGCGACATTCGTTGCCTCAAACTCTGACGGCGGCACATTCAACAGGCGCAGGGTGGCCTGGGTTACCGCCGAAAAGACCGGCGCCGCGACCGCACCGCCACCATAACGCTCACCCTTGGGATCATTAATCACAACTACGGTAACAATGCGCGGATCGTCAACCGGCGCGACTCCGGCAAACAATGCCACGTATTTATTGTCCTCGTAACCGCGGGGGCCGACCTTATGGACAGTGCCGGTTTTACCCGCAACCCGGTAGCCAGATACCCGGGCCTTGCGCGCAGTACCATCCTCGATGGTGACTGAATGCAGCATGGTCATAAGCTGCTCGGCCATGTCGGGAGATATGACCCGGTCCCCGGCAGGCATCTGACCCTCCAGCGCGAGCAGGGAGACAGGTGGTCGCACACCCCCGTTGGCAAACACCGTGTAGGCACTCGCGATCTGCAGCGGTGTTGCCGTAATGCCATAGCCGAAGGCCAGGGCAATTTTTTCCGTTGAATACCAGCGCGCTCGAGTCGGGAGGCTGCCAGCACTCTCTCCTGGAAACCCGGTACCGGGGGCAACACCGATACCGAAGCGGCCAAACACCTCGCGGATAGGCTCATGGCCCAGCGCCACTGCTATCTTGGTTACACCGACCTGACTGGATTTTTGCAACACCCGCGTCAGACTGATTTCGCCATAATTGCGCGGGTCAGGGTAGACTTTGGGACCTACACGAATACGTCCCGGCGATGTGTCGATCATCGTCTGTGGCGTATACAGACCGCTCTCGAGGGCCGCCACGAGTGTCATGGACTTCATAGTGGAGCCCGGCTCGTACGTGTCGGTTAGCGCGCGATTGCGTCGACGTGCCGCACTGCCAGACTTGGAACCGTTAGGGTTGTAGACAGGGTAATTAACCATTGCCAGGACCTCTCCAGTGCGACTGTCCAACGTCACCACCGTGCCCGACTCAGCCCCCAACGCCGTGACCGCGCGCTGTAATTCACGATGCTGCACGTACTGCATGCGCAAATCGATACTCAGTGCCAGATCCTTACCCGGCAATCCGGGCTGCAGCACCCCGATATCTCGCACGATGTCGCCGTGCAGGTCTTTGATATACCGCTTTTTACCCGGCGTTCCACGCAGCCAGTCATCGTAGGCCAGCTCCAGTCCCGCAATCCCATTTCCGTCCACATTAGTGAAGCCGACCAACTGCGCAGCCACCTCCCCCGCGGGATAGAAGCGTCGATACTCGCGCTCCCCGTGGACGCCCGGGATACCCATGTCAATTATTTCGCGCGCGCGGGCAGGAATCTGGTGACGCAACACGTAGAGGAATTTCTTCGATTTAAAACGCGCGATTTTTTCCTGTAGAATATCCGCTGGCTCACCTATCGCCTCAGCCAGCCGAGCCACCTCCCCTGAACCATTCAGGACACTCGGGTCAACCCATATGGACACCACCGGCGTGCTGACGGCAAGTGGTTCGCCTCTGCGATCCGTTATGACCCCTCGGTAGGCGGGAATCTCTGCCGTACGCACCGAGCGGTTAGCACCCTGATCCTGCAGGAACGCGTAACCGCGCTCCATGTCCAAAATTTGCAAAGACAGCACTCGCCACACCAGCAGGACCAGCAGGCAGCACAGCAGAGCAACCACCAGATAGAAACGCCACAGGGAGAGGGGCTGGCGCTCGGAGCGCCTCACTTGGACACCACCTTGAACTGAGAAGGTTCGGGAGCCACCATATCGAGCTCACCCCGTGCGACTTTTTCAACGCGGTAGTGAGAGGCCTGCGTGCTCTGCTCGAGCAACAGCCGCCCGTAATCCTCCTGCAAATACCACTGGGAGTGCTCCAGCACCTGGAGATTCGCGTAAAGCCCCCGACAGGCATGGGTCGAGTAAATGGTGCCAAACGCTGACACCAGGACGAATGCGAGAACAATGACGTTGGCGATTGCCACCCGCGCTGATACAGACCCCAAGGTCCGCTCACTGCTCATCCCTGTCTTATGCTCCCTGGTCACCCTGGCGTCTCTACCTCTGGCTGTTCAGCCTATTTTCTCTGCCACACGCATCACTGCGCTGCGCGCCCGCACATTCTCCTGAACCTCTGCCTCACTGGCCCTGACTGCCCGACCGACCAATCGCATGCGCTTGTTTAGCGCTCCCTCAGTAACCGGAACACCGCGAGGCAAATCGTCGCCTCTGGCCTTGTCGCGCATATACCGCTTGATCCGCCTGTCCTCCAACGAGTGAAAACTGATCACCACGAGGCGCCCGCCAACGCGCAACATATCCAGCGCCAGCGAGAGGAACTCCTGCAGATCATCCAACTCACTGTTTACCTTGATGCGAATCGCCTGAAACGCTCGAGTGGCCGGATGTTTGTGCTTCTCCCAGCGCGGGTGGGCCGCACTGACAACACTGGCGAGATGGCCGGTCGTCTCTATGGGTGCTTCTTCCCTCGCGGCCACGATAGCCGTGGCAATACGCCGGGCGAAACGCTCCTCGCCATACTCCTTTAGCACCCCTGCGATATCCGATAGTTCGGCATGGGATAACCACTGCGCCGCCGTCTCGCCGCGACTGGTATCCATACGCATATCGAGTGGACCATCATGCATAAAGCTGAAACCCCTTTCGGCCTCATCCAACTGCGGACTGGACACGCCCAGGTCCAGTAAAATGCCATCAACCGCGCCGATCCCCATGCGGCGCAGTTGATGGGGAAGCTGAGCGAAAGATCCCCGGAAAAACTCGAATCGAGGTTCGCTCCTTTCCAACTCCCTGGCCACGGTTTCGGCGGCCTCATCCTTGTCCACTGCCAGCACCCGCGCGCCGCCGTCCAACCGGTCCAACAGACAACGCGTATGCCCCCCGCGACCAAACGTACCGTCGACATAAAATCCACCGGGGTTTGTTACCAGAGCATCGACCGCCTCTTGCAACAAAACCGTCTGATGCATATCAGCCACCTAGAGCGTCAAGGACATCAGTTCGTCGGGTAATTCAGCTTCGGGATCAGAATCCCGCAACGCCTCGTCCCGCTCGGCAAACCACAGCGCCTCTGACCACACCTCCAACTTATTGCCCTGCCCCACCAGGACCAACTTCTTGTCCAGTTTTGCGTGCTCACGCAGTGGCGGAGGCAATAACAAGCGGTCACTGCCATCCAATTCCAGGTCCGTGGCATATCCCAGCATCAGGCGCTGGAATCGTTTCACCGCGGGCTTGAGTGCCGGCAAAGCCTGGATTTCCTTTTCTATGCGCTCCCACTCGGGCAGCGGGTAGACCGTTAGGCAGGGCGCCATCGTATCGATAGTGACCACCACGCAGCCGGCACATTCAGAATGCAGGGGCTCGCGCTGGCGCGCAGGAATCGCCAGCCGCCCTTTGGCATCCATATTGATGTGCTGTACTCCACGAAACACGACGCTTTCCCACCTTGAATGGCTCTATAAACCCACAAAAAGCCAATAAATCCCACTTATTTCCACTTTTCAACACTATAGGGCCGCATGAGAGAAAGTGTCAAGTGAGAGAGAGGGAAAAAACGTTGTGATTTCAGCTAATTAGAGTGGTTTTAGCCTGAATTGCTGCGCCTGGGCTGGTCTATTGCCGTTAAAATAGCAACTGAAAACAGTTTCCTAAATTTACTTCCTCATGATTCACATGAACTTAAAGGCTATATTTTTATAAAAAAAATATTTTTAGCTTCTTTTTATTCTAAATGAAGACTGACACGCTACTTTTTACTCGCTGCCTACGCCGGGCAATCAGCGCACTACATGCGAGGGATAGTAGGAGAAATGAATCGAGTCGGTCGATAAGCCGGGTTCTGTCGTGGACGATCATTCATCTGCGACCGGTGTCACCACCTGCCTGTAGCGACCTACCCGAATCCACTGCGGGCCGCAGCTGAAGGATTCCTATTTGGTCTTGCTCCGAGTGGGGTTTACCATCGCCACGCCTGTTGCCAGCCGCGCGGTGCGCTCTTACCGCACCTTTTCACCCTTACCACCGCAATTGCGGCGGCGGTTTCCTTTCTGCTGCACTTTCCGTAGGCTCGCGCCCCCCAGGTGTTACCTGGCACCCTGCCCTGTGGAGCCCGGACTTTCCTCCCTCCATTCACCGAAGTGAATAAAGAGCGATCGCCTGACCGACTCGGCGCCAAGACTACGCGCTCGCATCGGCAAGAGCAAGCCGCCCCGACGGGACATCCACCCGGCCAACCCAAGCGCAAAGGCATTACTTCAGTGATAACAGGTAGTCATAGAGTTGTTTCTTGCGCAGCCCGGTATGCTCCGCCACCAGCGCTGCCGCCCGTTTCGCGGGCAGCTCCTGTGCAAGTCGAATGAGGAGGGAGGCCACATCGGCATCCAGCTGACTCTCGCGCGCGGAAGCACCCGTGACCAAGAGCACAATTTCACCCTTTTGCTGATTATTATCGTCTCGCACAAACTCCGCCAACGTCGACAATGGCGATCGCCGGATGGTCTCGTAAAGCTTCGTCACCTCCCTCGCCAGGGCCGCTTCACGCGTGGGTCCGAATACCTCCACCAGCGCCTCGAGGGTGTCCACTATACGATGCGGTGCCTCGTAAAAAATCAACGTGGCCGACTCTGTCCGCAGAGCCTTTAAACGATTCTCCCGGGCACCCCGCTTAGCGGGTAAAAAACCCTCAAAGAGAAACCGGTCTGTTGGCAGGCCCGCCGCGCTTAGAGCAGCAACAGCCGCACAGGCCCCCGGTATCGGAAAAACCTTGCGCCCTTCGTCCTGCACATAACGCACAAGCCGATATCCTGGATCAGAGACCAATGGTGTGCCCGCATCGGACACCAGCGCTACTGATTCATCCGCCTCGAAACACCCACGAATGCGTCGCAACGCCCGGTCATCGCTGTGATCATGGTATGCCATGAGCGGCGTCTCTATACCAAAGTGCTGCAGCAGGCGCCTGCTGTGGCGGGTATCCTCTGCCGCGATCAGGTCCACCTGTCGCAGCACGTCCACTGCGCGCTGTGACATATCACCGAAGTTACCGATAGGGGTGGCAACAACATAAAGCCCGGATTCCACGAATTCCCCTTATACTGTTCCCACCCCAAGCAAGGGGCCTATCAACTTGTCGGTGAAGCATAACATGAGAGACTCAGACTCCAGATCGAATACCCTGACCAAGGCCATGCTCATACTGTGGACCAGCCTGCTTCTCTGGGGCTGTGCTGCCGCACCCGAAAAAGACACGCCGGTGGAGCCGGCCCCGCTTGAACAGCTGCCTGAACCCGACCCGGACAACGCCTTCACCCTGCCCAAAAGCCAGCACACCGATATTTTCAACCAGGCGGAGGCGTCGCTGGCAACACACGATTGGCAACAGGCTG
>CAJQQW010000305.1 GCA_905480565.1 uncultured Halioglobus sp.
CGCCAGAGACAATGCAGCTACCTGACCACGCAGGTGCTCCTTTGCGCGGTTGGCCTCCTGCTCAATCTCTGCCTGTGCCGCAGCTTTAACGCGGTCCGCTTCGGTGACCGCGGCCTCTTTGGCCTCATCGACCAATTGCCCAGCGCGCTTGTTGGCGGAATCAATGATTCCTGCAGCCTCTTCCTTGGCTTCCTTCAGGCGCTCTACGGCTTTTTCCTGGGCCAACTCAAGATCATGACTGGCGCGGTCTGCCGCCGCCAGGCCGTCAGCGATCTTTGCTTCCCGCTCTGCCATGGCAGCCAAAATCGGCGGCCACACATACTTCATGCAAAACACAACGAAGCCGATAAAGGCGAGCATCTGCCCAATTAAAGTAAGATTTAAGTTCACGCCTTATTCCTCACAGATTTCTTAGGACTGCGAAAACTGGCAGCCCTGATTCCGCCAGCTGTCGGCTTAGCCTCCGACAACGAAGATCAAGTACATCGCAATACCAACACCAATAATCGGTATCGCGTCGACCAGGCCAGCACCAAGAAAAAAGGTAACCTGAAGCTTGGGAGCCAGTTCAGGCTGTCGCGCAGACCCTTCAATAAGCTTTCCTCCCAGCAGGCCCACTCCGATAGCGGCACCAAGACCGCCAAGACCCATCATGATGGCGGCAGCTACGTAAATTAATTCAGGCATGTTTCTCTCCTAGTTTGTATAGACATTAAAAATGAATTAGTGGTCTTCATGGGCCATGCTGAGATACACGATCGTCAGCACCATAAAAATAAAGGCCTGCAGGGTAATAACTAAAATATGGAAAATCGCCCAGCCAACCTGCAACAGTCCCGCGGGAAGCATCCAGACGATGCCAGCACCGAACAGCGCTGCGATCAAGATGAAAATCATCTCGCCAGCATACATGTTTCCAAATAGTCGCAGTCCGAGAGAGAAGGGCTTGGCCAGCAGACCAACCACTTCCATAAACAAATTCACGGGAATAAAAACGGGGTGATTAAATGGGTTGAGTGTCAGCTCCTTTACAAAGCCGAAACCCTTCACCTTTATCGAGTAGTAAAGCATGAGGACAAATACACCAACCGCCATGCCCATCGTGATATTCGGGTCAGTCGAGGGGACGATCTTGTGGTAGTCAGCAATCCCCAACAACATAAGAGCATGAGGAATAAGGTCAACGGGAATAAGGTCCATCAGGTTCATCAGAAAAACCCAGACAAATATCGTCAGCGCGAGGGGGGCAACCAGCTTGTTCTGGCCGTGGAAGGTATCCTTGACCGTGTTATCGACAAACTCGACCACCATCTCTGCAGCGTTAACGAGACCGCTGGGCACGCCCGCTTCCGCCTTCTTGGCAACAGAGCGAAAAAGCCAGCAAAAAACGATGCCAAGACCGATGGACCAGATCATGGAATCTACGTGTATCGCATTGAAGCCCATTGCTGACGCTTCTATTCCGCCGTGGGCTGTTGTCCACAGACCACCTTCAGCAACAATGCTACCGTCGTAACGCTCGAATCCCTCGGGGAGTTTACCGTAGGTAAGATTTGTCAGGTGGTGGACGATGTATTCGGAAACTGTTTGCGCTTCGCCTTCGGCTGCCATCTAGTAGAACTCTATGCGGTTTCATCAAATCGTTGTCTGCTGTCTTAACAGCATCCAACTTCCAGTAACTTGTACTGCCAGCATTCCGAGATATCCCCCGAACACTGCCGGTCCGTCAATCGGTCTCACCATTGCAAACACCAGAGCAAAACCGGCAATACTGAGCAAAAACTTTCCTATCTCTCCAGCGTATCCTGATCTCGCGACCGCAGCAGCGGTCTTGGCACCTCGCCACCTGAACGCGAGCAGCCCGAAATACGCATGAGGAATGACGGCGATCAAACCGCCGCCCAATACCGAGTAGGCGACTACCGTGTTGACTCCGCCCAGTAACAAACACACCGGGACCAACAACACCAACTGAACGAGCGTTATCCGGTGCACTGCAGGACGCGCTATCTCAGCACCACCCATCTGCGCCTCGCTCTCCACCTGCCAGCGCTGACTGACAGATCTCTTCCTCGACTCGGGCGCGCATTATAGGGCGATTGCCGAGACGGTTCAACAGCATTGTAGGCGCCGCTGCTGGAGCCGGTTAGCGTAGCCATGGGCTGCCCGGAAACGTCGTCTTGCCCGTTGTTTTTCCGGCTGGAGCGCGGCTGACTTTCATCTACATTATCTTGTGATTTTTTTTACTGCTTGCACCACATAATGTGGTTTCTCGAAACAACGCAGCGTCTATCTTCTTGTCGTACGCGCGGGCGCGCTGCGGAGCAGGTTTTTGTTCTGGCGACCAATGCCCCCGCACTGAAATAGCAGATGCGGCTGAACCATTGCCGCCAGCGCCACACTACCTGATATGCCCGAGAATCCCATCGAGTTCATCGAGGCTATTGTAGGAGATAACCACCTTTCCGCGCCCCTTGCTGCCGTGGCTGATGGCGACAGGCGCCCCCAGGCGTTGCGAAATATCATCCTGCAAATGGCGTATGTTGGGGTCGAGTTTTTTAGGCGCTGAAGGGGTTTTCTGACTCTCCGCCAGCTGACGCACCAGTGCCTCGGTTTGCCTTACAGTCAGTCCCTTACCCGCCACAGTGCGCGCTGCGCTCGTTTGGTCGGGGCCTTCCAGCCCCAGCAAGGCGCGGGCGTGACCCATCTCCAGGTCGCCGCGCTCCAGCATGCGGCGCACCTCTTCCTGCAGACTCATCAAGCGCAGCAGGTTCGCCACAGTCGATCGGGATTTACCGACCGCAGTAGCAACCTCTTGTTGTGTCAGTTCAAACTCTAGCTGCAACCGCTGCAGAGAAGCGGCCTCCTCCATCGGATTGAGGTCTTCGCGCTGAATGTTCTCAATGAGCGCCATCGCAATGGCCTGCTGATCAGACACATCACGGATGACTGACGGCACTGCCTGCAAACCCGCCAATTGGGCAGCTCGCCAGCGGCGCTCGCCAGCAATAATTTCGTACCGCTTATCGGAAATAGGCCGCACTACAATCGGCTGCATTACACCCTGTACCTTGATGCTGTCTGCCAGTTCCTGCAGCGAGTCCTGGTCCATATCCCTGCGTGGCTGGTACTTGCCTCGCTGAACCAGATCAACCGGCAGTAATCTCAGGGCATGGTCCCCGTTGCTCGAATCGTCGCTCTCGGCGGCGGACTCCGCCGCATTATCACTCCCGGTGCGCCCGGACTGGCCCGCGCCGAGCAGCGCATCGAGCCCCTTTCCCAGGCCCCGCTTTCTCCCTGACATGAAGATTCTCCGTTAGTTCAGTTCACCGGGGCGCCATCCGCCCCCTGTTCACACTGCTGCTCTCGACGCCTGATCATTTCCCCGGCCAACGCCATATAGGCCTTGGCGCCACGCGAGTATCTGTCGTAATGCATTACTGGCACACCATGACTTGGCGCCTCAGCCAATCGTATATTGCGGGGCACCACTGTGCGATAGACCTTGTCGCCAAAGTGCTCCCGCAGTTGTGCGGAAACATCCTTCGTCAGACTGTTGCGGGGGTCGTACATGGTTCGCAAGATACCCTCGACCTGCAGAACAGTATTGGCGTTTTGTGCTACCCCTTCGATCGTACTCAGCAGAGCGGCCAGCCCCTCCAGTGCAAAGTACTCACACTGCATGGCAATGATGACCCCGTCTGAAGCCACCAAGCCATTGATGGTCAACATGTTGAGCGATGGCGGGCAGTCTACCAGCACGTAGTCATATTGGCCCGCCGCCTCTGTGAGTGCGGCCCGCAAACGTCGATCCTTGTTATCGGCCTTGAGAAGTTCGACTTCCGCCGCGGTGAGGTCCCCGTTTGCGGGCAGCACGTCGTAACCGCTGCTGCCGGCCGGCCGGACCACCTGCGCTACTGGCGTCCGGTGCACCAGCACGTCGTAGATGCTGCTCGTGAGTGTGTTTTTATCGATGCCGCTGCCAGTCGTGGCATTACCTTGTGGGTCGAGATCTACGAGCAGCACCCGTTGCTTCATTGCAGCGAGTGACGCAGCAAGGTTAATACAGGTTGTAGTTTTACCCACTCCCCCTTTCTGGTTAGCGATCGCGATGACCCTGCTCAATGGTATTGCCCCTGGAAAATAGTGAGGGGTTGATTCAACCCGGTTGTAGCCTCATCTCCACCACGTGTCGCTGCTCATCCAGGTCCGGCACACTCACGGCGTGCACCACGGCGTCAATACGCTCTGAGGCACATGCTTGCAGCTCCTGGCCCGGTGGCCCGCCCTTCATTGCCAGAAGGCGCCCCCCGGGCGCAACGAGGTGGCGGCAACCTCGCACCATTTCCTGCAGCGACGCAAATGCACGGGATATAACCGAGACAAATGGACTGCCCGGCTGAAATGATTCCACTCGCGCCTGGTGAACCACTATATTATCCAAGGACAAGGCAGTTTTCACCTGAAAAAGAAACCGCGTC
>CAJQQW010000306.1 GCA_905480565.1 uncultured Halioglobus sp.
GTTTCGCAAGCGGCGTTTCTACTGCTTCGAGTGTTAAAATGCGGGAGCACATCATCGGCGTCAGGGTTAGCGCAATAAAACCTGAAATGAGCACTGCCCCAGCAAGGCTGAAAGCAAACTCAGTAAATAGTGAGCCTGTAAGCCCTCCCATAAAACCAATAGGCGCATAAACCGCAGCCAGAGTTATCGTCATAGAAATGACCGGTATCGCAATTTCCTTGGCGCTGACGATCGCAGCCTGCAAAGCGTCCATGCCTTCTTCCAGGTGCCGCGAGGTATTTTCGACTACGACAATTGCATCATCCACCACAAGTGATATGGCTAGCACCATGGCGAGAAGAGTGAGAAGATTGATGCTGAAACCTAACGCAAGCATCATAAAAAGCGACCCTATCAGTGACAGAGGAATGGTCACCACCGGAATGAGCACCGCTCTGGGGCTCCCCAGAAAGCTGAAGACCACTAAAATAACAATGACAATTGCCTCCATCAGCGTGCGAGTTACCTCATCGATTGAGGTGCTGATGTAGATCGTGGAGTCGTAGTCCATGGACACCGTCATGCCGCCCGGCACAGACTCCTGAATTTGTTTGAGAACGGCGTAGACACCCTTGATCACCTGCAGGGGATTGGAATCTGCGGTGTTTGAAATAGATACGATAATTGCTGGGGTGCCATTAGCTGCGACTGATTCATCGTAGGAGCTGGCGCCCAGCTCTACTGTGCCGACATCACTAATTCTGACTACGCGATCATCGTCACTGAACAATACGATAGATCCGAACTCTTCAGCAGTTTTCAAGTCCGTCATGGCCTTGATATCGACTTCAATGAACTTGCCTTTGAACTTACCGGAGGAGCTCACACTGTTCTGGTCCGCAATAGCCTCTCGAACCTGCTTGGCATCGACTGAGAATGCCGCCATTCGCGCAGGATCAAGCCATATCCTCATGGCAAAGTCTTTTTCTCCCAGAATATCGACGCTATTTACGCCAGCGACGGTGGAAAACAAGGGAACCGCGACACGGCTGATGTAGTCAGAGATTTGCTGATTTTCGAGTCGATCCGACTTGAATGAGATATAGCCAATCGGTGGGGAGGACGATGATTTGGTAATGCTTGGGTCCTGTGTGCCGGTGGGTAAACGGTACGATACCTGCTGTACGAGAGATAACACTTCCGCGAGTGCGGAATCTGTCGGATAGTTGATCTTTAAATACAGCGTAATGATTGAAACGCCCATGTTGTTTTGCGCATACATGTAATCAATGCCCTCAGCTTGAGCAACTTGCTGCTGAATGGGCTGGGTCACGTAGCCTTCGACATCACTTGCGCTGGCGCCAGGATAAATTGTCTTAATCGTGATTACCCCGGTCTCCATCTCGGGGTACTGCCTGACTTGAAGATCAAAAAATGCTTTCACCCCAAGTACCAGCAGCACCAGGCTGAGTACTGTCGCGAGCACCGGTTTACGAATGAATATTTCAGTAAAGTGCATTGTTACTGCCCCGTTACTGCGTTTTGATCCAGTTTCACCGAGTTGTTGATGGTGATGATGGTCTTCTTGCTTAGCTGTTGTTGATTGGAGGAGATAATCTGATCGCCGGCCGAAATGCCCTTTGTAATCGCCACTTTGGAATTCTGTTTGTCAAAAACATCGACATAGTGCTGTGCAACGGTATATTCCTTCGTTTTACTGCTGCCGCTGCTTTCTTTGACCGGATCCGAAACGACAAACACGCTATCGCCATACAGCGAATAAGTAATAGCTACATCTGGCAGCGCGAATACCTTGGTCACCTCTTTAGTATCTACGGTTACGTTTACATACATGCCTGGGCTCAGCTTTTCATCGGGATCCTGTATCTGCGCTCTTACGTCAACATTGCGAGAGTTGGGGTCCACCTGTGCGCTGATAGCGACCAGAATTGCGCTGTAGTCTTTGTCGGGCCTTGCTTCGCTGCCTACAGAGGCTTTCAAGCCATTTTGAAGCAAAGGCAGGTAGGATTCCGGTAGGCTAAAATCCACGAAAAGGACGCTGGTATCCTGCAGGTTGACTAGCGTCGTGCCGGGTTGGACGTAGTCCCCCAAATTCACTTCACGTATGCTTAGTCGACCGCTAAAGGGCGCCTTGATGGCGAGGTAGTCGATCTTTGTTTTGGTTGCGTGCGCGGCTGCCTGATCTGAGACTAGTTCGGCCTGAACTCGATCTAGGGTGGCCTTTGCCGCACTGTTTTCCGTTACCAGCTTGGCATATCTGTCAGCGTTCAGTTGTGAGAGCCTGACCTTGGCCTCGTCACTTTGCAACTCATCTTGCTCCAGCTGGTCGTCCAGCTGGACCAGGAGATCGCCTGCCTGAACGAGGTCGCCCGATCGGAAATGTATTGATCGAACTTGCCCCGCGATCTGAGGTGTCACATTAACCCCTTCGCTGGCGATGATCTGCCCGAAAGCACTAATGCGTGTTGTCCACTCAGACTGGGTCGCTTTGAGGGTCGTCACAGCAACGGTAGGCGGCCTATAAGCGGCGAGCTTCTCTTTGGTAAGGTACCCCTTGAGTAGATCATAGCCGAATACGATAAAGAGGATGGCGGCAACACCGCCTGCTGTAACTAATTTCATTCGTCTGTTCACGTGAGGTTCTCTCAGGATTTGGGCTTTCAGCAAGCAACGCTACATTGGTGCTTTCCATTGTAGACCGAATTTGACGTTAGCGGGAACCACTAGGTGGGGTTGTTCGTCTGTTATTTCGATTTGCTGGCTGGTATTCTCCGGCAACATTGATGCAGAGTCGAAGCGGGGACGTGTTGTGAGAAAAGCACTTGAAAATATGCTGGTAATGCAAAATCGAATGAATTCGCGTGTTCATGAGGATTGGCAGGCACAAAATTTTGAGTGGTATCGGGCTATCTGGACGGAGTGCGCGGAGCTGATTGAGCATTACGGCTATAAATGGTGGAAGAAACAGGAGGCAGATATGGAGCAAGTGCGCCTCGAAGTAATCGATATCTGGCATTTCGGCCTCTCAGCGCTGTTCGGCAACGATAAGAGTGTTGAAACGATAGCCCGGGAAATCGAGGCTGAACTTGCGGACTTTCACGCATCGGATTTAGGTGTGCGTGAAGCCACAGAGGCCCTTGCTTTGCATTCGCTGGACACTCGCGGATTTTCCCCCTCGCGTTTTTGGCAGTTGATGCAAGCGTCCGGACTGGATTTCGACGCCTTGCATGCGGCCTATGTTGGAAAAAACGTGCTCAACTTTTTTCGCCAGGACCACGGTTATCAAAACGGTACCTATACGAAAATCTGGGGGGGGCGGGAAGACAACGAGCATCTTGCAGAGCTTGTACTGACGCTGGACAAGAATGCTGATGACTTTTCGGAACAGGTCTACGAAGCTCTGAAGAGGCGCTACCAAGATATCGTGCCTCAGGTAGAGAGCTGATGCGATGACCTCGGTCGAGGAAAAGCTGTCCACTACTGCCCTGGCACGAAAACTGGAGATACCGGCACAGGAAGTGTTCGGTACTCTCAAGGATTATGGTTGGATTGAGCGCAGGCAAAGTGCCTGGGCATTGACTGCGAAGGGGGAGTATGAAGGCGGTAGTTACCAAAAAAGCAAGAAATACGGCGCCTATATCGTCTGGCCCCAGAGTCTTTTGCAGCACCCCCTGCTGCTGGCAATCGAGTCAAGTCAGCGCTTGACCGCGGCTACCCTATGCCGTCACTACTCGCATTTTAACACCCGTCAGATGAATCGAGCGCTTGCTGAGCTGGGTTTACAGAAGCACACCATTATGGGATGGGAGATTACCGAGCACGGCGGTAAACTCGGCGGCCTGCAGGAGGAAAGTACCTCCACCGGCGGGCTGTATGTGACATGGCCTAACGAGTTAACGGATAACCCGGTCGTCCATCGAGAGTTAAATCGACAAGGGGGACAGGTTGACGTAATAGCGGATGAGTCTGACGCTGAGAGAGATCTTTTCGCGGCCCCGGTCGATCACTTCAGTACCTGCAAGGGTATCGACGGACACATTCTCGCCTCTGCTTTACAAACACAGGTTTGTGATTGGCTATACCTCGCTCAACTGGTCCATGCGGTGCAGCGAAATTTGCCAGTAGAAGAGGAGCTATGCGCAGACTTTTATGTGCCGTCAGGCCAGGTTTATATCGATTGCTGGGAGGCAGATGTGCCAGCAGGGCAGCTGTCAGGAAAGCTGCGGAAGCGTGAGCTCTACCGCGACCTTGAGTTGCGCTCCCTTGAAATTAATGCCGATGATGCCGGTCGGCTGGACGAGGTGCTGGGGCGCGGGCTGCTATCATTCGGGGTGCGCCACTAATCTTTCAGTGTTGTTTTTGTTGCAATAACACACCGCATTCCATGTGGTCCGTGTAGGGGAACTGATCAAAAAGTGCAAAATGCTCGATGGTATGGGTTTTGTGAAGCGTGTACAGATTTTTCGCCAGCGTATCGGGGTTGCACGAAACGTAGATAATACTTGAGAAATTCTTCGCCATATCAGTGGTCTGTTCGTCCAGGCCCGCTCGCGGCGGATCGAGAAACAGCGTATTCAGATTGTAACTGTCGAGCGGCTGGGGTAGGGCGGCTAGCCGCCGGAAAGTGCGTACGCCGCGCAGTGCCTCGCTGACCTCTTCTGCGGACATTCTCAACAGTTGCACATTGGAAATATTATTTGCTTCAACATTGGCCCGCGCGGCGCGAATCGACGTCTTTGAGACCTCTGTCGCTATGACCTGGTGGAAGTGCCGCGATAGCGGAAGGGTAAAGTTGCCGTTTCCGCAGTATAGCTCGAGCAGGTCTCCATCCAGTGAGCGCGCTCGATCACAGGCCCATTCGATCATGCGGATATTGACCCGACTGTTAGGCTGACTGAACGCCTGTTCATATTGGCGATAGCGATATTCCCTGTCATGAATGGAAAACCGCTCCCGCACGAATTCGCGGCCTATAACCAGTTTTTGGCCGCGACTTCGACCAATGATGGACAGTTTATCTGAGCCATTGTTTAAATGGCTCGCCAAATGCCTTGCCTCCCGCTCCCAATCGTCATCCAGTTTACGGTGATAGATCAGGCTCACCAGGATGTCCCCCGTGAGTGAACTGAGAAATTCAACCTGGAAGAGTTTTTTTCTTAAAGGCACGCTTTCCCTCAGCTGCGTCTTTAACGTGGGCATAAGTGTGCGTATGTCATCCGAGGCGATCGGGAAGGCTTCGATGGCAATCGAACGCTTTGGTTCTCCGGGACGATACATCACATAATCCAGCGCATCGCCATCGTGCCACATACGGAATTCAGCCCTTTGCCGAAAACCGAGTGATGCAGATTCAACGATCTGCGGCTCCGGTGGTAGAAAGGGTTTTAGGAGCATGCATACTCGAGAAACCTTTTCATCGAGCAAGGCTCGGTAGCGATCTGGCTGGATGTGAGAGAGGGGCATCAGCCCAGCTGGTTCCGATTGCGCTCCTGCCAAAGCTTTTCTGCCTCGGCTCTGGCGGCTTTCTCAGTGAGTTCGGGGTTGCAAGCAAGTAGGGCCGCAGCGGCTGTCATCAGTGTGGCTTGCAGACCATAGTCATCCAGCATGTGATCGCGCCAAAGCGCTAATACAGGTTCACAGGCAGGCGCAGTTACACTGCTTACTCTGGCAGGTATAGTGCGAGAAAAACGCACTTCTTCAGACTGTCCATCGTGTAAGAGAAGCAGGCGGGTATCAGCGTGAGGTTTCACTTCTACCTCGCCGCTCTCACCCTTTAACACAATGGCTCTGGGTTGCCCTAACAGCTTGTCAGCCTCCTGATGCAGTTGAGCGTAAGCAGGATGAAAAACGCTCTGCACACTCGCGTTAGCGCCTAGCGGGTTGACCATGCGGGCCAGCGTATTCACTGGGGAACGCAGGCCCAGCAGATGCCGTAATTGCATCAGGTCCTCTAGTGGCGCGCAGAACTCGTTCAGAGGCAAGTAGCTCAGATGATAAGCATCGAGATGAGCGCGAACCTCTGTCCAATTGCTTGCAATGGGTAGGCCCATCTCCCTCATGGCTACCTCGGTGTATAGCCGTTCCGGCGTATGGCCCATGCTACCGTGCACGAAAACACGGTAGCCTGCCTGCGCCAGCAGCAGCATGGACAAAATATACCAGGGGTTCTGATGTTTCTTGCCAGCGTAAGTCGACCAATCCAAATCTGCTGTAGTATCTCCGGGACTCTCCATATGCATCCGACAGGCATCGACAAAGCCGGCGAGTTCTTCCGGTGATTCTTCTTTTACACGGAGTAGCATCAAAAAGGCACCGGTTTGCAAAGGTTCCGTTTTGCCTTCTAGCAACATCCCAAAAGCTGTTCGTGCTTCCTCTCGCGTCAGGGAACGGGTGCCAGTCCTGCCTTTGCCAAGAATGCGGATATATGCCGCGAAGGTGTGCTCCTGGCGCGAGGCGGCGGATGTCTGGGTAACTTTCAATAGATCGCCCTCACAGGCAATTATCAGGTTTTGGTAATCCAGCTATTTTGCTGCCCAGTTTAGCGGGTGAGCCTGGGAATAGTGACATCAGGTAGATACTTCGGCCTTTCTCTGCCCCGAGTTTTAGGCCACAGAATTTAACCAGTGGTCGCATCGCCGGAGAGCTGTCATAGAGGTCGTAATACTCGCGAAGCAGATTAATCACTTCCCAGTGAGAATTGCTGAGCACCAGCTCTTCAGCCAGGGCAATCTGCTCTGCCACCTCAGGACTCCATT
>CAJQQW010000307.1 GCA_905480565.1 uncultured Halioglobus sp.
GCGCGACCGGGACGAGGACGGTCACTTTCCCCATGAGTTTCATCATGCCATGGCCGAGGGCGGCTGGCTGGGGATTACCATGCCGGAAGAATTTGGCGGCCAGAACCTCGGCGTGTCCGAAGCAGCGATGATGATGCACACGGTCGGCAACGGTGGTGGCGGGATGGCCGCCGCGTCGACTATACAGATTAATTTGTTTGGACCGCATCCTATTCTGTTGTTCGGGACTGATGAGCAAAAGAAGCTCTGGGTGCCCGACCTGGTACAGGGTAAAGACAAAGTCGCCTTCGGTGTTACTGAGCCCAATGCAGGTCTGGATACCAGCCGGATTACGACCTTTGCCGAGAAGGTGGAAGGTGGTTGGAAGGTCAATGGCCGTAAGATGTGGACAACCACGGGGCAGGTGGCGACCAAGTACCTGTTGCTTTGCAGGACCACCAAGCGGGAGGACTGCGAAAAGCGTTCTGATGGAATTACCCTTTTCTACACAGACTTCGATCGCGACAAGATGGAAGTGCAGCGTATTCCAAAAATGGCACGTAAGGCAGTGGATTCCAATATGGTGTTCATCGATGACCTTTTTATTCCCGATAGCGACCTGATCGGGGAAGTGGGCAAGGGGTTTCGCTATATCCTCACGGCCATGAACGCCGAGCGCGTAATTATCGGCTCCGTGGCAGTGGGATTGGGAATGGATGCGTTGAGTCGTGCAGCGGATTACGCTCAGGAGCGTGAAGTATTCGGCCGGGCGATCGGCATGAATCAGGGTATCCAGCATCCCCTGGCCCAAAACTGGATGCAGCTGGAATCCGCATGGCTGATGTGCCAGAAGGCGGCGCGGATGTATGACGCGGGTGAATCTTGTGGCGCAGAGGCGAATGCGGCTAAGTTTCTGGGAGCCGAAGCGGGTTTCAAGGCCGCGGAAAGAGCGGTTTTGACGCACGGCGGCATGGGTGTCGCGAAAGAGTACAACGTGGAGCGCCTGTTCCGGGAATCCATGATTATGCGTATTGCCCCTATCTCCGAGCAGATGATCCTGAACTTTATCGGTGAGCATGTGTTGGGTATGCCCAAGTCCTACTGACGGGGCGATGCTTGTCCCAATCACGGTATCTCGCTGCCCCATAATTTTGCCGCAATGCAGAAGGAGCAAGAACATTGACTGATCAGCTGCAGGTAAAGGTCTCTGAGGGCGTCGCAAGAGTGACCTTCAATCGGCCCGAGGCGCGTAATGCCTTGTCTCAGGAAATGCGCACCGTGTTGGTCGATGCCATGATCGATTTTGGTCAGGATGACAGCATTCGTTGCATCGTTATAGCGGGAGCGGGTAAGAACTTCATGGCTGGGGGTGATGTGAAGAATTTCGCTGAACTGGCGAAATTATCCAAGGAAGAGCGCTATAACCATTTCCTCAAGCGCATACACGTCACTCAGCCCTTGTTGCTGGCGCTGCGTGAGATGAAAAAGCCAGTGGTCTGTGTAGTTCAGGGGGCAGCGGTGGGCTTCGGCTTTTCATTGGCAATGGCCTGCGACCTTGTCATTGCTTCCCATGACGCGCGTTTTGCCTGCTCATATATAGGTATCGGAACGTGTCCTGACGGTTCTGGTTCCTACTACCTTCCCAAACTGGTGGGTGTGAAACGTGCTATGGAGATCGCCATGCTGGGAGACTTTATCGATGCGTCTACCGCGCAATCTATGGGGCTGGTCAACCGTGTCGCTGAGGAGGGTCAGCTTGACACGGTATCGGAAGAGATTATTGGAAGGCTGGCAAGTGGCCCGACAGTGGGTATTGGTAATACCAAACAGTTGCTTTACGCCGCAGACGACAACAGTTTGGCGACGCAGTTGGCGATGGAGGCGCGTGGCTTTGCTGAGTGTGCCGCTACCGAGGACTGGGCAGAAGGCGTCACTGCCTTTACCGAAAAGCGCAAGCCGCAGTTCCGTGGCTGCTAGACGACAGGAGTAGACATGGTGAACCGGTCATGGATGTTCATACCCGGAGACAGTGACAAGAAGCTCGGCAAGGCTTTGGGTGTCGGAGCCGATGCCCTGATTCTTGATCTTGAAGATTCCGTTGCTGAAGCCAGTAAGGCTGACGCGCGTGCGCGGGTGGGTGAGTATCTTGCCGCACAGAGGGGCACATCTGGCAGTGAACTCTGGGTGCGGGTAAACGCGCTGGATACTCCCCATATTCTGGCAGACCTGGTGGCCGTTATGCCTGGAGCCCCCGCGGGCATCTTTTTGCCCAAGCCCTCTCATGGTGATGATATTCGCCGCCTTGATCACTATCTTTCCGCACTTGAACAACAGAATAGTCTGACGAAAGGCAGTACGCGGATTATGAGTCTCGCCGAGTCTGCCTTGGGTATGATTAACCTCGGCAGTTTTGTGGGCGTATCGCAGCGTTTGTCAGCGATAACCTGGGGCGCTGAGGATATGGCAACAGACCTTGGCGCGACCACCAATACGGATGGCGATGGCCAGCATTTTTTGGTGCATCAGCTCAGTCGCACCAGCGCCCTTGCAGTGGGCGCGGCGGGCAACTTCCAACCAGTGGATGGGGTCTATCTTGACTTTAGGGATGAGGATGGTCTGAGGCATGAGTCTGTTTACGCACGCAAGGAGGGTTTCAGTGGCAAGATGGCCATACACCCGGCTCAGGTCGCCGTGATAAATGAGTGTTTCACTCCCAGCGGGGATGAGATAGCTCATGCGCGGCGCGTGGTGCAGGCTTTCGCCGATAGTGAGGGAGCAGGTACCGTCGGACTCGATGGAAAAATGTTGGATATTCCGCATCTGAAGCAGGCTAAACGCTTGTTGGCGTCGGTAAAGCGCAGCCCCTGAGGTTATTAGGATAGGTTAATTATGGCAAAACGCAGAGATCAACACCCCGTGGTGCACGGCGAGACGGCCCCAGCTTTTGATCGAGTAAGGAGTCTGTTTGAGCACAATATGCGCACCCTTGCCGAAGAAAATGCCCAGTTATGCGTTTATCACAAGGGCAGAAAAGTCGTCGATCTGTGGGCCACTCATCCCGACACCCCACAATTTTCGGGCGACTCGCTGGTCAATATTTTCAGCAGTGGCAAAAGCCTGGAGTCCATTGCCATTGCCTCCCTTGTGGGGAAGGGGTTGCTCGACTACGACGCCCTCATCAGTAATTATTGGCCGGACTTTAGCGGTGGCGGCAAGGAGTCGGTGCGGGTGTCTGATCTAATGCGCCACGAGGCTGGCTTGGTAAATTTTAGCCGTTCGATCAACACGACAGATTTGCTGACTCCGAATATAAAGCAAAACCGGGTGGGCGAAATTATCGAGCAGGAATCTCAGCGGTTTGCATCCGGCGGGTCATCCCGGCGCGAATATCACGCCATGACACGCGGTTGGATAGCGAACGAGCTATACCGTCGGGTCGACCCTGCGGGCCGCACCATCGGGGAGTACCTGCGAGAAGACTTGTCAGATGCGCTGGGCGTGGATATTTTCATCGGTTTGGAGGAGGCGCAGCTTGAACAGGTAGCGCCGGTTCGACTGCTTGACCCTAAAAAACACATACTTGAAAGCCTCAAGCCGCGTCTGTTTGGTCGTCGTGTCCAACACAATCTGTTCCAGTTGATCGCGCGGGTGTGGCGGCCGCTTTGGGCGTTGCGCAAGGGCAGGTCTGCCGGCTCCCAGCCGGCTCCTGTCGAGGGGATGAGAAATATCGATATTTTTAATGAAGCGGGCATGATGCAGGGTGAAACCCCGTCGGCGAATACCCATGCCAACGCACGCAGCCTGGCCAAAGTCGCAGCAATCATGTCCGCTGGTGGAGAATTGGATGGGGATCGCTGTCTTGATAAAACCGGCTGGTCCGCTCTTCACAATCATCCTGTGCCTGCAGAAATGGGTAATTTTATGCCCACACGCTTCACTCAGGGAGGAGTGGATAGATTCTTGCCAATTACTGAGCAAAGCTCCATGTTGGAGAAGGCATTCAATGGGGGCCGGGAGGGTTTCTACGGGTGGATGGGGCTGGGCGGCTCAATTTTTCAATGGCATCCGGAGCATGAAATTGGTTTGGCGTTTGTGCCGACTTCGCTACACTTGCTGGATCTCCTGAATGAGCGTGGAAAGTTCTATCAGGCCGAAGTCCTGCGTTGCGTTGCCTCGGAATGAAGGGGTTGGCGGGGTCCAATAGACCCATCCGTATGTACTCCAATTTTTTTAAATTCCTTGTTCAATAGAAAGCTGCATACTGTCGCAGTGCTCAAGGCGGATCTGCAATGGTCTTGCGCTCTGGTTCCGTTTGCATTCGAACGAGCGTGGTTGGACAAAATTTATAGACGATGTCTCAGACCGCGATGTATGCCAGAGCTTGTATTATGAGAAATAAGTCAAGGGGCTGACAACGTTGTCGCGATAAGATTGCTATTCGGCTGACGCGCATAGAGCAAAGCAAAAACTTTCTGTTACAGTGTCGTATTTCCGCGCCACGAAGTGGCCGAACTGTTTTACCCGTCGTAACGGACTCATTGGGAGGAGTTTATCGACTGCCAATTGATCACGGCTTTTACCGATCTGGAAAACGCTGCTTCCAGTCTTAGCGGCAATCGCTGTCGCCTGATGATGCTGGATAGGGAGCCAACTGAAGCTCCTCCCTCGCGGTCGGACGTTACTACCTGCCTTAGCTGGCTGCAAACGTCTGAATTACGGCCCTTAATCGCACTGCGTTGCTATAGCCCCGGCGGACAGATAATCCAATGCTGTGGCCATGGACTAATGGCCGCCTCCCATGCCTGGATGAGCAGATTAGGGCGGGAGGCACTCACTCTCGTCATGCAGGGTAGTCAGGTGGACAGCTGGCGATCCGATGAGGAGATCTGGCTGCGCTTCTCCGCGCTGGAAACGCGATCATGCGAGGTGCCGGCCTGGGTGAGAGACATGCTGGCCACAGCAACGAATCCGGTTTCCGCCGCACACAGCGGTGAGTCGTCGGGTTACCTCGTTTTGCAATGGCCCGATAATTTTGATTTGCGCTCGCTCACGCCACCAGACGAGACCTTAGCCCGTTATACTCAGCGCGCGCTGATTTGCACAACTGCACGGCCCGAAGTGGGTGCTGGAGCGATAGAGTTGCGTTACTTTGCACCGCAGTACGGTGTGATAGAGGATGCGGCGACGGGATCCGCGATGCGAGTACTGGCATCTTACTGGTCGTCCCGATTTGATTGTCTGCGAGGTTATCAGTGTTCCTCAGCGGGCGGACAGTTACTCGCAAGGTGGGCGCCGCACTGTGTGGAGGTGGGCGGAATTTGTGTGGCAACGAACGTGATGGCAGTAAATGATGAATAATGATATCTCCGAGAGCTTCCTGCGGACAAGGCAACAGTCTCTTGCCGCGTGCGACCGTCTGGAGATTGAAGACTATGGCTTGCAGGCAGAAGCTTTCACAAGTCCCCCCAAGTGGCATCTGGCCCATACCAGCTGGTTTTTTGAAACGTTCCTGCTGAAGCCCTATCTAGACGGTTATGAGACGCTCAATCCAGTTTACGAAGAGTTATTCAATTCCTACTATAATGGAGTAGGGGGCCAGTACGCGCGCTCTCGGCGCGGTTTGTTGTCGCGGCCAACGGTCGCCGAGGTGCTGACGTATCGGGGACAGGTCGATCGTGCGATTATTGAATTACTTGGGGATGATTCTCATGCGCAGCGAGACACTGTTTTACAGCGTTGCCGTCTGGGTATAGAGCACGAGCAACAGCATCAGGAATTATTTTATACCGATCTGAAGTATTCTCTTTTCGTGAATCCGCTGTTGCCTGCTTTCGCTAAATTTTCTACAGATGTCACTGTGCCTGCGGCAGAGCAACAATGGCGCCACTATGAGGGCGGGCTTTTTGAGGCGGGATTGCCCGCAGGTGCAGCTGATTTCGCTTTTGATAATGAATCCCCTGCTGTCCGGGTCTATCTGGAGTCGTTTTCTCTTTCGAATCGCCTTGTAACCAATAGCGAATATCAGGACTTTGTCGACGACGGTGGTTACAAAAACCACGAGCACTGGCTGGCAGACGGCTGGACGCTTTTGCAGGAAGAGCAGTGGCAACGCCCGCTCTACTGGCTAGACCGTGATGACGGGCACTGGGAGTTTACGCTGTCTGGCCTGCGTCGCAGGAATCCGGATGCTCCGGTCTGTCACCTCAGCGGCTACGAGGCAGATGCCTATGCCAGTTGGCTGGATGCCCGGCTGCCGACGGAATTTGAATGGGAGTATGCGGCCCGCAAACAAGCCTTCAGTCCACTGGTATTTGACCCGGAACATTTGAGCCCGCAACCAGCGGCCGGTGATATTCCGCTTCTGCAGTTGTACGATGCCTGTTGGCAGTGGACGGGCTCGTCCTATCGACCTTATTTTGGCTTTAATGCTGGCGATGGCGCCATTGGGGAATACAATGGCAAGTTCATGGCGAACCAGTGGGTGCTAAAGGGTGGTTCGTGTGTCAGTCAAAGTGGACACGTACGGCCTACTTACCGTAATTTTTTCTACCCGCGCGATCGCTGGCAATTCAGTAGTCTGCGACTCGCGCGAGATGTATAAGGTCTGAGGAGAACAATAACAATATGAAGTTAGTCGCAGAGGCCGAATTGGATAACGTCAGCTTTGAAGACCTGCAGCCGACGCAAGACGATTCGCTGGCGGATATACTCAAGGGTCTCGCATGTTCGCCCAAGCAGATTAATCCACGATTTTTTTATGACGCGCGGGGGTCAGAGCTGTTTGAGAACATTACGCAGCTGCCGGAGTACTATCCGACCCGCACGGAGGCGGCAATTCTGCAAAATAATGCGGAAGATATTGCGTCGCTGACTGGGCGCCATGGCGTGTTGATCGAGCCCGGCAGTGGTAATTGTGAGAAGGTTCGCCTGTTACTTGATGCACTTCGCCCTTCTGCTTATGTACCGTTGGATATCTCTCCCGAATTTCTTTCTGCCTCGGCCGGGGAATTGGGTAAAGAATTTTCGTGGCTCAACGTTCAAGCAGTCTGCGCCGATTTTTCGGGTCCGTGGCAGGATCACACAGAGCTTCCTTCCGGGAAACGGGTGGTATTTTATCCTGGATCTACGATTGGCAATATGAGTCCCATGAGGGCTAGCCGCTTCCTGTCTGGTCTGCGGCCCCTTATAGGGCCGGGCGGTGGTGTGCTGGTCGGGGTCGATTTACAGAAATCGGAAAGGGTACTCAACGCCGCATACAATGATGCTCAGGGTGTGACTGCAGCGTTTAATCTGAATATTTTGAATGCAGTGAATGCGTTGACTGACGCTAATTTTAAGCTTGATATGTTTAGTCATCATGCCTTCTATAATAGTGATCAGGCACGAATAGAGATGCACTTGGTCAGCAAGGCAGAGCAGGTAGTCAATGTTGGCGGTCGTGCTGTACTTTTTGCAGACGGAGAGTCATTGCATACAGAGAACTCCTACAAGTACAGTCTCGAAAGTTTTGCGGAGCTTGCGGCGGCAGCGGGCTTAAAGGTACAGCGTAGCTGGTGCGACGATGATCAGTTTTTCAGCGTGCATTACCTTGGCGTAACAGGGTGGTGAATTATAGTCAGCGTGATTGTGACAACCACCGCTAGAAAAAAACGTTACGCGACTCTGTTTGTCCTTATTCTGGCGGGCGAATTGATTTTTAGCTTGCCCTTTCATATTCCCCGTTTTTTTCGCCCGACAATGCTTGATACTTTTCAACTAAGCAATACGCAGTTGGGCGATGTTTTTGCCTTGTACGGCGTGGTAGCTCTGTTGTCCTATTTCCCTGGAGGAATGATCGCGGACCGTTACTCAGCGCGCAGTCTTATGGTGACCTCATTGCTTGCAACGGCCGCCGGGGGATTTTACCTTTACACTCTGCCGGGGCATGTCGGTCTTTATGCGCTATTTGCCTACTGGGGTTTAACGACCATTCTTTTGTTCTGGGCAGCCCTCATCAAAGCTGCGAGAGATTGGGGAGGGCAGGATGCCCAGGGACTTGCATTCGGTGTGCTGGACGGTGGACGTGGCCTGATTGCCAGTGTCCTCGCGACGGTGGCCCTGATCCTGCTCGGTCATCGTATTGGCCAGTCGGGGGACAGCGCGGCTGCGATGCAGGCGGTGATTATGTTTTATACTGTTACGACCTTGCTGGGCGCGCTGTTGCTCTGGTGTATTTTTCCATCAGTCAAGCCTCAGTCAAAAAGCCCCGTAAAACCACATCGTGTACTGCGTGAGCCCCGTATCTGGTTACAGGCTGGTGTTGTTGTCTGTGCATACTGTGGCTTCAAATCACTGGATAACTATGGGGTGTATGCGGTTCAGGTGCTGCACATGGACCAGGTTGAGGCCGCGGCTTTGACTACCTGGGCCAGCTATAGTCGCCCGGTCGCTGCGCTAGTCGCTGGTCTCTGTGCAGACCGTTGGCGTGCCAGTCGTCTAGTGGCGTCTATGTTCCTGCTTGGAGCGCTGGCTTTTTTGTTGTTGGGTAGCGATAAAATGTCCAGTATGTCCGCGACGCTTATCATCGCCAACCTGATGGTCACGTTTATAGCGGTCTATGCGTTGAGGGGGATTTATTTCAGTCTCATCGAGGAATCTCGCGTAGATCGGCGAATCACCGGGAGTGCTGTCGGACTAATTTCAGTGTTGGGCTTCACGCCAGATATCTTTTTCGCAGCTATCACTGGCCGTATACTCGACACGAATCCTGGCGTTGTTGGATTTCAGCATTACTTTATGCTGATGGCAGTTATCTGCTCTATGGGAATGCTTCTCACTTTTCTGCTCTCGCGACGCATGGGGGGGCATGAATAAACCTGCGCCGGGTCGGTTGCAAGCAACGGGTAGCATGGCGTCAAAGGACCGTGATGATGTATTAGTTCGCTGCCTTCTATTAATCTGGACCAGACGCACTGTGAAGAACGGCGATATACCGGGTGGCAGCTTTAGCTGTCGTCCAGCTGGCGTTTATAGCCCCGCAAATTCTCGCGCACACGTGTAACAATTTTGCGCAGTTGCTCAACATCCTTTGTCGGCATCTCGCCGATGGAGATATCGTGTACATCCTGTAGAGATTTGTTGATGCGTTTCTCGAGTTTGCGGCCTGCCAGTGTCAACCATATCCGCTTGGCTCGGCGGTCTCGGTCATCGGGTCGGCGCTCAATCCACTGCTTGCTCTCCAGGCGGTCGACCAAGCCGCCGAGTGTTACGGCGCGTATTCCAAGTTTCTGTGCGAGATCACCTTGTATAACACCTTCTTCTTCCATCAGGGTAGACAGGACCCAAGCCTGCGTGGCAGTGAGATCCAGGTCCTTTAGCAGACTGTTGAAACAGAACACCCGAAGCCTGGCAACATCCTGAAAAAGGGTGCCGAGGGTTTCTCTGCGTTCTGTCATAGGGGTTTATCTCCTGCGTATGGCTTGCGTCGCTAGATGGGATCCCAGTTGAATACATCACGAGAGGTCTCAGGCCCATAAAAATCACGCTCCATGGCCGGGATCGCATGTTCGAGTACCGTGTCTGGTGTCCAACCTTCAGAGCGATGAACGCTGCGCAGTGGTCGCGGCTGTGACATCAGAAAAATCTCATTGCCGCGCACGGCAAAAATCTGGCCTGTGATATGGTCTGCGGCGTCAGCCCCCAGCGCGATAATGAGCGGAGGTATTTTTTCCGAGGCCATCTTCTTAATCTTTTCCAGGTAGGGCTCCTCGTCTGGATTCTGTGCGCCACCTTTCGCGGGAACAGTGGCAGTCATCCGACTGAAAGCAAAGGGCGCAAGGCAGTTAGAGCGCACATTGCTGCGTGCCATGTCAATCGAGATCTAGCGGGACAGGCCGACGATGCCCAGTTTAGCGGCCGAGTAGTTGGCCTGGCCCAGATTGCCACAAAGGCCTGCGGTGGATGTCATATGTACCATGCTGCCGCCGTTTTGCTGCCTGAAAATATCACAAGCGGCGGAGGCAATATTGCGCGCGCCGTTAAGGTGTACATCGATGACCGCGTCCCATTCTTCATCTGACATTCGATGGAACATGCGATCCCGCAGTATGCCGGCATTGTTAACAAGGTGATTAAGTCCTCCGAGTTCGTCCCGGCATTGCTCGATCATGATGCGCACTGCGACTCGGTCGGTTACGCTGGCGGCGCAGGACGATGCCTCCCCGCCGGCTGCACGAATTTCTTGTGCGACCTGCTCTGCCAGAGTGGTGTCTACCCCTTCGCCGGTAATGCTGGTGCCGAGGTCATTGACCATCACCTTCGCGCCGGCTTGTGCTGCCTGCAATGCGATATCGCGACCTACACCCTGGCCGGCGCCGGTGACGAGAACGACTTTTCCTTCCAGTAATCCAGCCATTTGCAAACATCCTCCGAGGGCGTGTAATGGTGTTCAAATGCCAGCGAGGGGGATATGATTCGCGTACATATGATGTGCATGATTATAGATAGTACGCTAACAATTTTCCATACCATCAGCAGGCTTGCGGTGGGGAGGGCGATTTCATGAATTTGGCGTTCGGCAGCAAGGACCTGATATTTCAGCAGGAACTGCAGGCGTTCCTGGCCGAGTGTTTGCCGGATGACATCCGGGAAAGGTGCGCTCGAGGCCTGATCGTGGGCAACGAAGATCTTATTCGTTGGCAGCGTATCCTCTACGACAGGGGCTGGATGGCGCCCAACTGGCCCGTTGAATATGGGGGAACTGACTGGACTCTTACCCAGAAGTATATCGCGGCGCGGGAGTTCGCTGCCGCCTGTGCACCTCTGCCGACTTTTGGAATTACCATGCTGGGTCCGGTACTGATCGCTTTCGGGAGTGCGGAGCAAAAAGCGTTTTATCTGCCCCGTATTCTGAAGTCTGAAGATGTCTGGTGTCAGGGTTACTCTGAACCGGGAGCTGGTTCCGATCTTGCCAACCTGAAAACCCGCGCGGTGCGAGCGGGTGACGACTATCTTGTAAACGGCCAAAAAATTTGGACCAGTTATGCCCATTGGGCCGACCGTATGTTCTGCCTCGTGCGCACTGACCCGGCGGCCAAGCCTCAGAAAGGAATTTCCTTTCTGTTGATTGATATGGATACACCGGGGATCGAAATAAAGCCCATAATAGGTCTCGATATGGGGCACACGCTGAATGAGGTGTTTCTCAGTGATGTTCGGGTTCCTGTAAAAAACCGTGTTGGAGAGGAGAACGAAGGCTGGACCTATGCCAAGTACCTGCTTCAGAAAGAACGCAGTTTTGTTGCGAGGGTGGCCCAGTCTCGGCACCTGGTCCAGCGCCTTAAACGGATCGCATCTGAGCAGAAAATGGGAGCGGGGTATCTTTTCGGCAGTGCAGAATTTCGCCGCCGTGTGTCCAGACTGGAAATAGACTTACAGGCGCTTGAGTACACGGAGTTGCGCTATCTTTCGAAAGAATTGCAGGGTGAGCCTGTTGGCCCGGAGCCATCAATTCTGAAGATTCGCGGGAGCGAAATTCAGCAGGGCTTAAAGCAGTTACTGGTTGAAAGCTTGGGTATGTATGGTGTGCCCTATGAAAATGATTCGATGACTGTGTCCGATAGTTATATGGAAGTGGGGCCAGATCACCGGCACGGTATTGTCGCAGAGCATTTGTATGGACGCGGTGCGACTATTTTCGGCGGCTCCAATGAGATTCAACGCAATATTATTTCGCGTATGTTGCTGGGGACTTGAGCGCATGGATTTTAACCTGACTGAAGAGCAGAGCATGTTGCGTGACAGTGTGGAGCGCTTCGTGGCAGACCATTATCAGAACACGGATCGCGCTGCTCTGGTCTACAGTGATCTCGGCTACAGTGCTGAACACTGGCGGTTGTTTGCTGAGATGGGCTGGCTGGCTTTGCCCTTTGCAGAACAGCACGGCGGGTTTGGCGGAACACCGGTTGATACGGCAATTCTGATGGAAACTCTGGGTCGTGGTCTGGTATTGGAGCCTTACCTCAGTACGGTGGTTCTGGCAGGGGGGCTGGTTGCCTTAGCGGGCAGTGAAGTGCAGCAGGCAGATATCATCCCACAGATAATAGCTGGCGATCTGACCCTGGCGCTTGCGTATCTGGAGCCCGCGTCAGGTTTTGATCCCTCGCACGTTGCCACAACGGCACGCTCGGACGGTGATGGATTCCTGCTAAATGGCTATAAGTGCGTTGTTTACCAGGGGCCGTCGGCGGATCGTTTCATTCTTTCTGCTCGCACCGAAAAGGGCGTTTCGCTGTTTGTGCTCGAGCAGGGTTTGCCTGGCCTCTGTCGCAAGGACTTCAAGACTCTCGATGGTCAGTGGGCCAGTGACCTAAGCCTTGAGGACGTCTCAGTTGGGCCGGAGGCCCTGCTGGGTGGCGAGGGCCTCGCGCTGCCGGCGCTGGAACAGGTGTTGGGCCGGGCAGTGAGCGCCGTTTGTGCCGAGGCGGTGGGCTCTATGGCTGCTGCCAATGAGATTACCCGGGATTATATTCGCGTACGCGAGCAGTTTGGTGTGGCGATAGGCAGTTTTCAGGCTCTGCAGCATCGTTGGGTAGATATGCACATTGAGGCTGAACTGGCTAAGTCCATGTCAGATGCCCTGGCAATGCGGCTGCGCGATGGAGACGAGGATGTGCCTGCTATGGTTCACGCTACCAAGGTAACGGTAGGCAGAGCCGCGCAGATTGTAGGGCAGGGCGCTGTGCAACTGCACGGCGGAATTGGTATGACAGACGACTATGCAATTGGGCACTATTACAAGCGCCTATCGATAATTGATTTACTGTTTGGCAATCAGGACTATCACGCGACTCGCTATGAGGCACTTGAGCCTGCGCAATGAGCGAGGTAACGAGAGATAGAGGAGATCAACGTGTCCCAGTCTGACGAGGGCGAGTTACTCTGGCAGCCGTCGGATGCCCGTATTGAAAAATCTGGGCTGACGGCTTACCGCGCCTGGTTGCACCGGGAAAACGGCCTACGCTTCGATGATTATGATGTTCTCTGGCGCTGGTCCGTAGAGAGCCCGGCATCATTCTGGGAGTCTATCTGGCATTATTACAATATTGCTCCAGGCGAGAGCTATACAGAGGTTCTGGGATCGAGTGAGATGCCGGGAGCGCAATGGTTCCAAGGTGCTCGGGTAAATTTTGCCGAGTATCTGCTGCGTCAGGGTGACAGGGGTGATCCCTCGCGCGTCGCGGTCTTTGCCGAATCGGAAAGCGTCGCCTGCAGTACTCTCACCTGGGGCGAGTTACGTGAGCAGGTTGTGCGTTTGGCATCCTATCTTCAAAGTGCCGGTATTCGCCCGGGGGACAGGGTGGTCGCCTATCTGCCTATGTCTGGTGAGGCGGTGATCGCAATGCTGGCCTGTGTCAGTATAGGTGCGGTGTGGTCCTGCTGTTCACCTGATTTTGGCGTGAAGAGTGTGGTTGAGCGCTTTGAGCAGGTCCAGCCTAAGCTGATAATCGCCATTGCGCACTACCGCTACAATCAAAAGCGCTTCGAGCGGGCCGGGGAGGTGTCTGATATCCTCACTGCCATTTCGTCGCTCGGCGAATTAATCTATCTGCCTTGGGGCGACCAGAGCTCTCCTTCGCCTCCTATAACGCCGGCCTCCTGCAAGTTGACCCTGTGGCAGGATGCGCTCAATGCAAATTCTGCAAGCTATGACAGCTTTGCTTTCGAGGCTGTGCCTTTCGAGCACCCGCTGTGGATTCTGTACAGCTCTGGCACGACCGGGGCGCCGAAGGGTATTGTGCATAGTCAGGGTGGCGCGTTACTGGAATATGTAAAGTACGCCTGGCTACACGATGACATGGGGCCAAATCAGGTGAAATTTTTTGTTACGACGACGGGTTGGGCCATGTTCAATATTCTGGTCGGTGGCATGATGGCTGGCGCTGCGATTGTTGTTTATGATGGCAGCCCCACTAGCCCTGATGAAAGTCGGCTATGGGAGATGGCGGATCGGTGCAAGGTAACTTACTTTGGTGCAAGCCCCAGTTATGTTAATGCACTGGTGCAGACGGGCTATTCCCCTCGGGTTCACCACGATCTTGCCTCTATCACTACAGTTGCGCTGACTGGATCACCATCTTCCTGTGATACCTTCCGCTGGTTTTACCAGCATTTGCATGATGACCTGCAGATTATATCGATGAGTGGAGGTACCGATATTAGCAGTGCTTTTATCGCCGGATCGGTGGATTTGCCGGTGTACGCAGGGGAGATTCAGTGTGCGTGTCTCGGCGCGGATGTAGCTGTCTTTGATGATGCAGGGGACGAACTGCCTGCAGGAGAGGATGGGGAGTTGGTTATCCGTCAGCCCATGCCTTCCATGCCCATTTATTTCTGGGCCGACGATGATGGGGCACGCTATCGTGCCAGTTACTTTGGAGAATACCCCGGTATCTGGCGGCACGGTGACCTTGTGCGCAGGACTAGTCGGGGAGGGTTCGTCATTTCGGGTCGCAGTGACGCGACTCTCAATCGCTCTGGTGTTCGTATTGGGACGGCCGAAATCTACCGTGCTGTGGAATCTATAGAGGGAATCGAGGATAGCTTGATAGTCAATGTCGAGCTGCCCGATGCACAATTTTTCATGCCCCTTTTCGTCGTCACGCAGGAGGGTGTTGAACTGGACGAGCCTTTGATCAAAAAAATCGCTGCGACCTTGTCCAGTCAATGCTCGCCGCGACACGTGCCTGACAAGGTCTACGCGATTAGAGAAGTCCCCTATACTCTCACCGGGAAAAAGCTCGAGGTACCGGTCAAAAAGCTGTTTCTTGGTAGTCCTGTGGATAAGGCTCTCAATCCGGGGGTTTTGGCAAACCCACAGTCGATGGAATTTTTTATAGACTTCGCCCGCGACCTGCAAGGGGGCCTTACGACCTGAATAGCAGAGCCTGAAAAGTGGGGGCGTTATAACAAGGATAAACGGACGCATGATGAAACTGACGCACATACTACAGAAGGCTGCTCATGACTATCCGGAGCGCCCTGGGATTACCTTCGACGGACTTACCCGTACTTGGCCTGAAGTCCTTGAGCGCTGCGAAAAGCTGGCTGGAGCGCTCTCCTTGCTGGGCCTGCAGCCCGGCGATCGGCTTGCGATTCTGTCCCACAATAGCAGTGTGACGGCGGAATTTTTTTACGGCCCGTTGTG
>CAJQQW010000308.1 GCA_905480565.1 uncultured Halioglobus sp.
GACGTACAACGGACTTCTGCTACTGGACGTAATTGAACACTTACCTGATCCCGAGGCGTTTTTAAATAGCCTCGTTAAGAGTTTTCCCAACGTGTCTTTTGTTTTTGTAACAGTGCCTGCGGGTCAGGAGTTATGGTCCAATTATGATCAGTTTGCGGGTCACCATCGGCGATATTCGCTTGGCATGCTTGAAAACCTAGGGGCAACATTGGGTTGGACTCTGGATAGGGCGGAATACTTTTTTCGCTTGTCCTATTTCCCGATAAGGTTAATGACAATGCTGGGCATTGATCGGCAGCTCCAGATGGTGGCCCCCGGCAAAGCTCTACGACCTCTGCACCGACTGGTTTGTGCCATTTCGAGACTGGAGCAAGCTCTCTTGCCGCGGAATGTCAGGGGCAGTAGTGCCTATGCGCTATACAAGGTAGGGACAGAGGTGAAGACGTAGGCATTCCGCGGATTGGTTACACCCTGCATTATCACTGGACTTTTTCTGCAGAGGCGCCTCATGGTTGGACTCTGGTCAATTATCTGCTGGTGTGCCTCGGCGCTTTACTCATCAATGGTGGAGTGATGTATATACGGGTAACGGTATACGGCACTTATTATCTTGTGGTGCAGATAGTGGCAGGCTTTTCGGTTGTAATCTGGAGTTTTTGTCTCAGCGCGTTCTATGTGTTCGCAGAGTAAGGCTGACACAGCTGCTGCTATAGTCGGGCTAGCTGATTTCAGATCGATTTCAAAGTCGCGGTATCATGCTCTTGTCATTTGCTTTTTCGTTTAGGGTGCCTGTTTCTCGTCGCGGCCTTTCTGCAATACGCCCCGGCGTTTCTGTTCGATGGCGTCTGCTGTGGCGTGCGATGCCCAGTCGATGGCGCTTTTTTTTTCCCAGGCCAACGCCTCTTCGAGTGGCATAGAGTAGCCCTCGCTTATCAGTTTCTGGTATTGCTTTAGGACCTCCGGCACGCAGGCGCATATATCACGTGCTATACGCTTGGCGGTGGGCAGCAGCTCTATCTGGGGTACCACATGGTTGACTATGCCCCATTCGTAAGCCTGCTGGGCAAAGATAGGGGCCCCGGTAAACGCCATTTCCCGCGCGCGGGATAACCCGATCAGCCTTGGCAGCTTTTGGCTCAGACCCCAGCCCGGTAGCATGCCGACGCGGGCGTGGGTATCGGCAAAGCGCGCGGCGTCTGAGGCTATAAGGATGTCGCAGGCCAACGCCATCTCGAAGCCGCCGGTGATGCAGTGGCCGTTGATGGCGCCTATGATAGGACCCTGGAAGGTATCCATGGCATCTGCCACGATGTTATCCGCCTCTTCTGAGACATTTTCCGTATCACTCGAGCCCAGTTCTTTCAGATCGAAGCCGGCGCAAAATGCCTTGCCGTTTCCTGTAAGGATGACCACCCGTATAGCCGGGTCCGCCTCGCACTCCTTGAACACCCCGACGAAGTCTTGGCGCAACTCGCGTGACAGCGCGTTCATTGCCTCTGGGCGATTTAATATTACGACAGCAAAGCCCTCGTGTTTTTCCAGCATCACGGTGTTCACGTCAGGACTCCAGCAGGGAAGGGGATTGCAACAGGTTAAGTTGTTTAGCAATAGCGGGTGCTGCGAGAATGTCGTCCGGTGTCCAGTCGGCCAGGGGTTCGTTCTCCGCCAGCCATGCGACCACGGCAGCAATCGCTGCGGGGGAGCAGGGTTTGAACAGAGCCTCTATTGATTTATCTATCTCCAGCATACGCATTACCTCGGTGATGACGGTGCCGGGCTCAAGGTTGAAAATACGCAGGCCTGAGTCCGGATGCTCTGCGCGTAGGGACCCTGCCATGCGCGATACGGCGGCTTTGGAGGAGGGGTAGGCAAATCCCCAGCCGCCTTTGTCACCGGCGGCGGGCGGGTTGCGAAAGGCGCTGCCGGACCCCATGTTCATAATCGTGCCAGAGCCCCGCGCTAGCATCCCGGGCAGCACTGCTTGCACCAGAGCCAACGGGGTGAAGACATTGCCCTGGTAAATTGCACGCACCTGTTCTGAGTTGATGTCCATCAGGCGCTCTATATTGCCCGAACCCTGGTAAACGGCATTATTGAAAAGCAGGTCGATGCGGCCGAAGTGATCCAACGTTGCTTTTGCCGCTGCTAATACTGACGCTTCATCGAGGATATCGGCACGCAAACAGAGCGCTTCGCTGCCTTCCCGCTCGATCGCGGCAGCCGTTGCCTCCAGGCTGCCGGGTAATACTGTGGTGCGTCCGGCATGGTCATGTGCCTCACCTTCCGACAGTGTCCGCGCGGTAATGGCCACAACGTATCCCGCTCGCGCCAGTGCAACAGCGGATTCGGCTCCGATACCTCGGCTTGCTCCGGTGATAAACGCAACTTTATGACTCATGATTTTTTTCTCCTTCCTGTGCCAGAATATTGAGTTGATGCACCATCCGTTCAAGATTTTCTTCCCCGACGACCTCCACGTACTGTTGCCAGACAGTTTCTGTTGACCGCGATAGTTCGTCGATCAGTCGCATCCCGTCTGGACTGAAATCTACCAGCTTGGCGCGGGAGTCGGCGGGGTCTGTGCGCCTTTCCAGCAGATCGAGCGACTCCAGTTCATGGATAATTTTCATCATGGACTGGGGTCGGACACCAGCAGAGCGGGCAAGATCCACAGCCCGGCTGGGACCATGGCGGCCGAGGTGCAAAAAAATGGCGCGGTGACGCGCGCTGATACCCGTGACGTCGCGCCGTCGCAGATCGTCGTCGAGGCGGGACTGGAAGTCACGGCCTGCAAGCATCAGGGCCTGCCCCAGCAGCTGCCTGGGTTCTGGGGTGTCGGACATTGTAGTTGAATTATAGAAAGCCAAACTTATAATAAGTTTAGCTTTTTATTTTTGAGGGTCAAGGGATGTTCGAGGTGTTTGCGTCGACGCCGGAGGACATGGGGCCTGCGGAGATCGGTGCCCATGCGGCAAGGGCCGAGGCCATGGGTTTTTATGGTCTACAGGTGCCGGACGCGCTGCACGATGGCCTGCTGCTATCGGCGCTGGCGCTTAACGCGACTTCCAGACTGGTAGTGCAAACTTCGGTTCTGGTGGCGTTTCCTCGTAGTCCGATGACCACTGCCGTAGCGGCCTGGGATTTACAGTCAATGTCGGGGGGGCGTTTTGAGCTCGGCATCGGCACACAAGTCAAAGGCAATATCGAAAAGCGCTACAGCGCACGCTGGGATTCACCCGTGCCGCAACTTAGAGAATATGTGCAATCAATGCGCGCTATATTCCACAGTTTCCAGACCGGTGAGACGCTATGCTTCGAGGGTGATCACTATCAGCTGACCCGATTGCAACCCTTCTTTAACCCAGGCCCGATCGACTACCCGGATATTCCCATCTATTGCGGTGCTGTCGGACCGGACATGACACGTATGGTTGGCCGGGTTGCCGATGGCATGATTACTCATCCCACCAATACGCCGACTCGTTACATTC
>CAJQQW010000309.1 GCA_905480565.1 uncultured Halioglobus sp.
TGGGCGAAGCGCGTCATATTGTGTGGTGAACGTCTGGATGCGTCTACTGCCGAGCGTATTGGTCTGGTAGAGGAGGTTGTCGGCAAGGGTGAGTCTCTGGAGCGCGCCCTGAGGCTGGCCGAACAGGTGGGAAATCAAAGCCCCACTTCCGTGCGCATGTGCAAGACCCTCATTCACTCAGCCCGCGACAAGGCGATTGGCGATGGCTTGCAAGGAGAGCGTGATCTTTTCGTAGACTTGTTTTCGACGGACGACCAGAAAGAAGGCGTTAACGCCTTTCTCGAAAAGCGTAAGCCCGACTGGAAGAACAGCTGAGGAAAATTAAACATGTCTGATGCCCCCATTCTATTTGAGGAATTGCCGGCTGGATCCCGCAAACTGGGCCGGGTAACACTGAGTGTCGCGGCGACCTTGAACTCCCTCACGCTTGAAATGGTTGATTTGTTGCAGGCACAGCTGGATGTCTGGCGTGAGGCTGATGATATCGGCGCGGTGTTTATCGAAGGTGCTGGCGAAAAAGCCTTTTGTGCTGGTGGTGATGTGCAGGCGCTGCACAAGTCGTCGGTGGAAACGCCGGGAGGGCCCTGCGACTATGCTGAGAATTTCTTCGCCCGTGAATACCGGATGAACTATACGCTTCATACCTATCACAAGCCGCTTGTCTGCTGGGGTCACGGCATTGTTATGGGCGGAGGTCTGGGTGTCATGGCAGGTTGTTCGCATCGGGTGGTAACAGAGAAAACCCGTATCGCTATGCCGGAGGTCACGATTGCCCTGTTTCCCGATGTCGGCGGCACCTGGTTCCTGAATCGCATGCCCGGTAGTTCGGGTCAGTTTCTGGCTTTGACAGGTGCCTCCATTAACGCCGCGGACGCTATTTACACTGGTATTGCCGATCGTTTTATTGCCAGCGAGCACAAGGCTGCGGTGGTCGATAGCTTGCTCGCTCAGCAATGGTCGACTGACCCGGCGAAAAATCATGGCCTTGTGCGCCACGCACTGCGGCCCTTTGCTGAGCAGAGTATCGCTCAGTGCCCCGGTGGGCAGGTAGAGCCGCACCTCGGCTCTATCAATACCCTGTGTGACGGTGATGATATCCACGAGATTATTGACAATATTGTATCGCTGCAGACTCAGGACCCGTGGTTATCCAAAGCCGGTCAAAGCCTTGCGCATGGTTCGCCCCTTGCGGCTCTGTGGATTGCGCGGCAGTTGCTGGAGAACCGGCACGCCTCTTTGAAAGAAATTTTTCAGTCCGAAGTTCGCCTGGCCACCAACATCGTACGCCATCCGGAGTTTGCCGAGGGTGTGCGCGCACTGCTGATTGACAAAGACCGCAGTCCAAGCTGGCAATACACCACCTCCCGGGATGTGCCAGAGGATGTACTAGCAGATTTTTTCAGTGATCCCTGGAATAGCAATCCGCTTGCGGACCTGTAATCGAACAACAAGGGGTATTGAATAATGGCTAATGTTGCATTTATCGGCCTTGGTAATATGGGCGGCCCAATGGCCACTAATTTAGTGAAGGCTCGGCACAACGTGGTGGTTTTTGACTTGGCGCAGGCCGCCTGCGATCAATTGGCAAGCGCGGGCGCTTCGATTGCCGCCACCGCGGCGGAGGCTGTGGTGGAGGCTGACTATGTCATTTCTATGCTACCCGCTGGTAAGCATGTAGCGGCCACCTACCTCGGTGACACGGGTCTGCTCGCAAAATTGGATATCGCCACAACCGTACTCGATTGCAGTACGATCGATGCTGCCACTGCGAGGGCAGTCGGTGAGGCCGCCGCTACTATGGGCATTGGCTTCATGGACGCTCCGGTATCCGGGGGTGTCGCCGCAGCAGCTGCGGGAACGCTCGCGTTCATGTGCGGCGGCAGCGCAGAGACCTTCAAAAAAGCAGAGATTATCCTGAAAGACATGGGCAAGAATATTTTTCATGCTGGCCCTGCCGGGAGCGGGCAGGTGGCCAAGGGCTGTAATAATATGCTGCTGGCGATCCACATGATCGGCACCTGTGAGGCGCTTGAAATGGGTGCCCGGAATGGACTCGATCCGAAAGTCCTGTCTGATATTATGCTCGCCTCTTCCGGTCGCAACTGGTCACTGGAGGTGTACAACCCTTATCCTGGGGTGATGGAAGCCGCGCCCGCCAGTCATGATTACCAGCCTGGCTTTATGGTCGACCTGATGGTGAAAGATCTCGGTCTTGCTATGGAGATAGCAGAGCAAAGCGGTGTCAAAAACGTTATGGGGCAGCTGGCGCAAAGTCTGTACATGGAGTATCAGGATGCGGGTAATGGTCAGCAGGACTTCTCCGGTATTTTACAAAAGTTGCAGGATTGATTTAGGGCATCTGGCGGTGCTAAATGGTATCAGTCGTTGCAGTACGCGTTAAATTCCAAAGACGTATTGTTAAAGCCCTCCTCCTCCGCCAGAATCCACGGCCGCTCGCAGTCTTGCGTGCGTTCGCACCAAGTGTATCCCGCGGAAGCGATACAGCCATGCCTATCCCGATCTGATCCGGTAGTCGTTGCCTGCGGAGAGTGGGTGGATTGCATTGCGCAGCCCCCCAGCAATAACAGCGACGCAAGTAGTCCTGCGGAACGGTAAGTCATAGTCATATCCTCTAGGTGGTGTCCAGAGCATACGATAAACAGCTATCCACAGATATGCCACTGTCCCGGAGAAAATGCGCACTGGTGGCTGTGGCGCAAAAAATACGCGAGAAGCTCAGGTGATAAATCGATAAATGCCGTAAATCAGGCCAACGCCAACAGTGAGCAAAATAGTGCGTCCAATGCTAGAGCTGGATTCATCAGCACTGCGTTCACTTAAAGAACGCGACGTCGACTCTTCATAAGAGTCAACCAATGCCTTCGCGGCTTTGAGGTCGATCCCTAGTCGTATTTGTGCAAGCTTGATGGCCGAGGCTTTACGATTAGCGTTAATCTCAGCTATCACGTCATCTGGCAGTTCGGTTGCAGCGTTCATAGATAAGCCGCGCTAACACTTTATCCGATCAGTAGGCTTCATTTTCATCCCTCACAAGCACTGTCAGATTTCCCATCGAATCAACCGATAAGTTGAAAATGATGGGTTTACAGCACACTTGACAGTCCTCGATGTACTCTTGTCCCGCCTCCTGCTGGTCTACCAGTATATCGATAGACTCGCCACAGTAGGGGCACGAAATACTTTGTTCATCCAGAGGTCGCATAATTTATCTCTTGACCGTGGGGCGCTTTATCACATTATGCTGATATTCAGTCGAATACTCATAGGCGCCAGTGCGACCCTTGAGGCAACTGAAAACATTGCCGACGCGATAACGGGATTGAAGGTACGAATCGAGTAAAATACGGTTGAATATTTTGCAAGGCTACAAAAAATAAATGAGTCTGAACTGCGATACGCTCGATTGAACCAAAAACACGATGAACCATGTGTCCTGCGAGGCGTGAGCCAAAGACTAAGAAGACTGCGATAAGTATGGGGGTTTATGCACACCTATTAATGTAACGTCAACAACGGGGGTGCGTGGTAAGCCACCCCGGCTGAATTGACGTGTTGTACTCCGAATATCTAGAGCGGGACGACCTTGTTTGCACAGGGGCCCTTTTGACCTTGACCAACTTCAAATTCAACGGCCTGGCCATCATTAAGTGTCGCAAAGCCGCCGCCACTTTGTATTTCCGAATGATGAACAAACAGGTCCTTTCCGCCGTCTTCAGGTGTAATGAAGCCGAAGCCTTTGTCAGCGTTAAACCACTTAACCGTGCCTTTACTCATGTTACTTCCTCACTATGTAATGATTAATTCTGTTGATTTACGTTCGAGTTCACAGAAACGAAGACGAATCGTAAGTCTATTTACATCAAATTGCTATAAATCGCCAGTATTATCAGTGATATTGTCACTGTCTCCTGGCAATTCAGCATCCTGAGATTGGGTATTTTTTGCCTCAGCTTTTTTAAGGCGCTTTTCTTCTTTCTTCTTTTTCTTCGCGATTTCCCGTTGCCGTTTCTCGAAAGAATAATTGGGTTTAGCCATCAAAATGCCTGCCTATAGTTGACACAATTTGAATGTCGAAGGGAAAATGCAGCACCTTGCTGGCCAGTTCGCGGCCCGCAGCCCATGCTTATTGGGCATCTGCCGATAGTTTTGCATTACTGGAGTGCCACTGTTCCCGGTTTGTATCATTAAACTGTTGAAACTGAACATATCAATATAGACGTTCAGCCGCAGTATAGCCACCGGGCCGCTGAAGAGTGCTCGCAGGGAAAGTAACATACTTGCGGGGCGAGCCACATCGATTAACGGAATTTTGCTGATGTAATAAACTGTCCGAAAGTCTCGCACCAGACAATTACCGTATTAAACCGCGACAAATTCACGCCAGGCGGCACCGCGATAACGAAGTTTTCGAATGTATCAATATCACCGATAAGCTGCATAGAGGGCCTTAGCTGCTCAAAATCGGCTTCTGTTTCTACAAACTGCGGCGAAAAATATAGTTTGTAATCAGGCCCCGGAGCAAGATCCCCTACAAAAGTGACATATTTTTCGCCAATCGAAACCTTGCCCTCGCCCCAGTGTAAGGCATCACTGTCTTTCAGGTCGCGCTTGAATTGTCCAGTGTAGCGGGAGTCCAAAGCTACCGACTCTATGTCGAGTTGGCTTGGCGGTGGCGGTGCGATGAGTATGGGTAGTGCGTAGATTCCGGCTGCAAAGCCCAAAGCAACTGCCGATAAGTGCGTAAAGACCAAGATCAGTATTTTTCGTATGTTCATGATGCCTCGATGCATTCGCCAGTCGACTATGGCGGCCATGCCCCTGCCTGTGACGCGTTAACGCGGGTAAATCGTTCAATCTAGGTTACCGCGCTGCGGCGCTCTGGCCAGAAGCGGACTTGTTGATGAAATTCGTTAAGTGGCTGGCGGTGTATGCTGAATTGCATCCTAAAGATTCATCATCAATTGCGTACGATGTTGCGCCATCTGATGTATGAGCAAGACATGTGTAGAAAATGAGCGTCGCGGTTGTGGCGCTTAAGCACAGTAATCGTCTGATCATTTCAAATTAGCTCTTTTTTATTGTTTGCCTGCCGTTTCGGTTTTGCGCGACTGCAGGATAATCCTCGACCGAATCGGGTTGACGCTCTTTCAAACCTAAATAGTCCGCTTTCCCCTGCTTTTTCGATCAATATAAAATGCCCAAGGCACTACCGTTATGATATATAAAAAAGTGCAAACCGTTACGGTGAACTGACTGATAGTAGAGGTGACGCCGATAAAAAAAAGCGTAAATAACAACAAGAGAAACGCATAGATTTGGAAAATAGCGGCTTTGGCGGTGTAGAAAAATACGTATCTTGTATGCATTTCTATCCTTTTATTGTTGCAGCCTGCTCCGGGGTGGAGCGAGGTCGCTGCCATGACGTGTCGGACAACGATTCTTTTTAAGGCTGGTCATAATCGACTTCCAGGGACAGTGACTGGATCATTGTATTTTCGCCCGTGTCGCGGACCTTGTTCTGTGTAGTGTCCATAAGCCCCCGCTCTAGGTCTTTGGCCTTTTGCAGTGATTGCTGGTAACCCGCCGGCATGCCCGTTTCTGCCTCACCCCCACCAGACGCCTGATACATTGCCCAGGTAATGGTCCCCAGTGCCAGCATGAGTCCGAGTATTCGCATGGTCAAGCCCTCCTATAGAACGATACCACGGCAATGGGTTTGGCGTCCCGGGGGCTGCGTGGTTTCTCGGCCGTCAGCGATTTGATGGGTGAGGTGGCCTATTTTGTCATGGAACAGGTCTGGCCAAGGGCGTAGTCTGAGGATCATTCAAACTCTGTTTAAGGTTAATGGTATGTCTTTCGTTATTGTGGAAAAGCCCCGGCCATTCATCACACAGATCACGCTTAACCGCCCGGATCGTATGAACGCGATGGCGTTTGATGTCATGGTGCCTTTCAAGGAAGCGCTGGAAGAGGTGAGTTTTGATAACGAGACCCGCGTAGTTATCGTCACAGGCGCCGGAGCAGGTTTTTGTTCTGGAGCGGATCTGGAAGATCCGGGTTGGTTAGATATATTCGATGGCTTAACGGTGCCCGGTATTGCCCGCCGTGCTATGAAAATACTCGATGACGTTATCAAGGCGATACACGATATGCATCAGCCGGTTATTGGGGCAATCAACGGCCCCGCCATTGGCGGAGGCTTTTGCCTGGCAATGGCTACGGATATCCGTATCGCAGCGGAGAGCGCTTATTTCCGCCCTGCCGGGATTAATAATGGCCTCACATCTGCGGAGTTAGGGCTCAGCTACCTCCTGCCCCGAGCTGTCGGTACAAGTCGGGCCTTCGAGATTATGCTAACAGGGCGTGATGTAGAAGCGCAGGAGGCCGCTGCCATTGGTATTGTATCCCGGACTGTGCCGCAAGATGCGCTACTGGAGGAGTGTTACGCTGTCGCCGAGCGCATTAACGGTTTCAGCCAGCTGGGTGTAGAGCTCAGTAAGCAGATGTTGTGGTCCGGCGTCGATGCGGGCAGCCTGCATACGCATATGAATCATGAGGGTCATGCGCAGCTGTTTGTGCGCATGACAACACAGAACTTTGAAGAGGCGATAAAGGCACGCAAGGAGAAAAGGGCGCCGGATTTCAAGGACTAATCCGCGTATTCCCGGATACGCTCACGCGTGACGATGGTGGATAAATGAAAAAACTGGCGCTAATGATGCTGGCTGTTGCATCAATGTCATTGTTTTTTTGGGCTGGGCGTTTCACTGCATCCACGCCGCAGTTTGTCTTAAACGATTCGGCAAGTGACGATGAGCTTGTTGCGGCTTTCGGTGATTTTATTCGAGCCCAGCGCGAAACAATGGCGCTATATCGTAACTCGTCGTTTTATGATGATGGGCAATCTCGCGCGGAGGCCTACCGAGGGTTACTTTACGACCTCGTAGGTTCTATCCGCTCGGCCCTGCAGTCTACAGACTATCCACGCTTTATGCGGGTAGTCGATTGGTCCAGTAAAAGTGGCTTCGATAATCCGGATAACAACTACTACATGGCGCGCATCAGCGATGACGCCGATTATCGCATTCTCGGCAATCGTGGAAATACGGCTGACCTTGTTTTTCAGTTGGTGATCGGTCAGCCGGGTGTGCGCGGGGCAGGCACCAGTACCAACGTAAGTGTGCTGTATGCCAGCGATATGCACCTAGACGATTCCGGCAATTTCGAAATTATTGTCAGTCGCGACAATCCCGGCCCCGGAGTAAACTGGCTGCCTAATGGTGAAGGCGCTGAAACGCTTTTGGTGCGCTTTACCCACAATGATTGGCAAATCGAGCGCGATCACCCGTTGTACATCGAGCGCATTGGCAACGAGGGTAGTTCGCCCCCGCCGCTTACGTCTGCCGCGGCGGCGGCCATGCTGCGTGATGTTGCCATTACTCTTTACGATCGTACGGCTACCTGGCACGGACTGGTCGACAAAGCCTGGACCGTGATGCCTCGTAATCACATCTCCAGTGCGCGCCCCAGTCAGGGTGGCCTGGTTGGGCAGTATTCCGCTTTTGGTACTTGGGACTTAGCCGACAACGAAGCGTTGCTGCTTTCCACCGGCATTAGTGCTGCCGCGTACCAGGGTATTGAACTGGGGAATCTGTGGTTCGTGAGCCTCGACTACGAAAACAGGACATCGAGCCTCACCCCCGCACAAATGCAATGCAGTGGCGACGGCCGTTGCTACTCAGTCGTTGCTCATACCGATCCGGGTGTACCCAACTGGCTGGATACTGAGGGACATCAAAGAGGCATTATCATGCTGCGTTGGCAGGGGTTGACGGAATCCATGACGAATGAATTACAGCCCGAGGCCCGCGTCATACCCATTGAACAGGTTCGTCAGGCTCTGCCCGACGATGTGCCTGTTTTCAGCGCCGAGCAGAGAGTTCAGCAGGTGCGTCAACGACGCAAGGCAGTGCATCATCGCTTCGGCGGCTAGTCTGAAGAATGCTTGCGCTTCAGAGGAGAGCCACTCTTGTTGTCCTGCGTTGCATTGTTGGCTATGGCACTGAGAGAAGACCTTAACAGGGGCGTATTGCGGCCTTGCCAGATCCAGATAATAGCGGGCGCCAGAGTAGGAACAATCAGTACGTTAAATTGGTAGAGGATACCGATGACGTTGGCATTGGGCACAAATACGTCAGGTTGCTCAAAAAAAGTACCCCCGAGGTTTACCATGAGCTCCTTGAGACACAGGCATAGCAATCCGAAAATCATCAGTAGATAAAGAATAATGAGGCCGTAAAGATAGCTGCCGAGATAGGTGGCCCGCTGGGTCGCAAAGTGCAGCACGGTATAAAATGGCACTGAAACCGTCACGATCATCGGGTTAACCCTGAAACCGAGTTGATACTCCGCCCCGGCGAGGGGCACGGCTTCTCCATTACTCTCGCCGAAGCGGGTCATCAACAGCGCATTAGAGCCGTCAAGATAAAGAGCGTCTACTACTGTAGGAAACCAGTTGATGAGGCATTGGTTGACCAGACCTATGGCCGGTGTTGCCAGTGAGCCACCGACCGTGGTCCATGCAATAAAGCAGGGTACCATCAGTACAAATACATACAGCAGAAATTGCCGCATATGCGGTTGTTCAGGCATTGCCGGTTTCCGCAGACTGGTCCAGTCGAGACAGGTAGCGCAGGTATACGGTGAATACGATTAAAACATCCAGCATGATAAGCGACGGCCACAAATACAGATGGATCCAGGTGAATATTTCCATGTTCCAATCCCCCAGATAGAACAGGCTGATAATGCGAACCAGGTTAAGGGCCTGAACGGCAAGAAACCCGATGCTTATAGCCAGTGCCTTGGCCTTCCAGTTGGCGGGGTAGGCCAACACACCGGCCACCAACACGATGGTGGCTTCCACGCCGTTGCAGCCCGATTCGATAGATACCGCAAAGCCTGTGTCCTTGAATTGAAGCACTTTACCGTAGGCTATTACGGACGAATCAAAGGGTAGTATGATCTCCGCGCTGATGCGTGCCAGCAGTGAGGTAAAGGGCGTGATCACATGATCCTGCACGGTTACCAGCATCTCCAGCGTAAACAGGGAAACCAGTAGAGCCATGAAAAGGATTAAAAAACGCGTCAAGCTCGGAAGCTCCTGATGAGACAATTTTAATAGTTTAGCATGCCTCTAGGGCCGGATTATTCCAAGCGATTGGGTTGTTCCCGGGTGCGTGTCTCCCCTGAAATCAGGTCGATATCAATCTCCGTCAGGCGACGATAGTCGCCTTGTCTCAGGATGAAAAACCAGGGGTACTCGCTGCTTTTTATAAAGTGCCTACCTTCCAGCGTGTAAAGCGCCAGAGTGCTGTCGCCCCCGAGGCTTTGCACTGACAAAATTAGGTCTGCCTCTGTCAGGGCCAGAGACTCCGCTGTGGAGGAACTCGCCGGAGCTCCCACCTGCAGAGTTTTCAGAGCGTTGACCAGGGCTGTCGCCTCGTTTTTTTCTGCTGACAAACCGCTGCCTGCTAACCAGCGGTCGTTTTCGTAATACACGCTATAAAGGTCGGCGTCTATCCGCAGTGGCACCCTGACCTGCAAAAGCCGGGGATCGACCCACTCTCCACCCGTGAGGGGCAGGCTGCTGGTGTCCAGGGGTATGCTGTATATGTTTTGCTGCATTGCGTTGCGCATGTGCGCGCGGCGGAAGCTCGGTGAGGCGCCAAGATAAACGCTGGCGAGCGCCTGTCCGTTTCCGGTGAGATCAATCCTGCGTTGAAAATATTCGGTGTCTACCTGAAGGCGCCGGCGGGCCTGCTCCGTATGGGCAACTGGCCAGCCCCGTCGATGTCGGAAGAGGGCCGTGAGCAACGTGTCGACTAGTTGTGCGTCTGCTGGCAGTGGAGTCTCTCCGAGAATCGTCCAGCGGTCGCCGGAGCGGCGCAGTACTACCTTGTTACCGTGCGCGTCTAGGAGATTTACGGTATCCACCGCGGTACTGTCAAAGGATAGTAGTGCGAGTCCAGCGCCGCCGTTGGCGACCGGCTCTCGCGGCCAGAATACTATTGCTGCGATCAGGCACTGTATGGCCAGCACCAGCAGCAACAGTGCGGTGGTTCGGTTCAAAGTAAAAGTCCGCGTGAATAGCGGCGGCGGCGCTGGCGAGCGCTGAGCCAACTGCCCAGAACCATCACGCCGAGCAGTAACAGGGCGAGAG